>JAWSUW010000063.1:0-19271 GCA_033549245.1 Bacillota bacterium
ATAATCAATGAACCCAATGCTAAGCGGAGAGGCTTTGCAACATTACCTCTCTTGCTTTTGAATAATTTTGCATATCTGTGTTCAAACAATTCCCACGGAATAGAATCCGCCATCTCAATCCAACGATTGTTTGGATTCATATGAAGTCCTAGCGGCTGATTGAAACGAAAAAAGTCACTTTGTGAATTATCAGTAGTTTTATACACGATTTTAGCTCCTTTTCATGATAAATATTCAGTGCAAGTGCAAGAAAAACTAAACAAACAGTTTATAACCCTTGCATATATTATATCACAAAACAGCTCTGAAGTCAGTGAAATCAACGCTTTTAAATATAATCAGTAGACACTATTTATATCTTACTGTTTAATCAATTGACAGACTACCCATAAGTAGTCTGTTTTTTTTTAGACAATCTTTTTTCTAATGGTTTTAGCAATATAACTTTAGGGTAGAAATAATAAAACACGAAAGGGGCTGATTAAATGAAAAAACAATTCTATTATTTCCAATTGGTTCTGATCTTCTCCATCTTTTGGATAGTGCTTTTTGAACGAGCGACGCCGTTTGTTTTATTGACAGCGCCGCTGATTTCTGTGCTTTCGATCAAAGCCTCTGAAAAGTTCCTGTTAAAAGACAGTTATTATGATCTCTATTATTTCAATATATTTTGGCTCATCAAGTATAGTTTCTATTTACTGCTTGAGATTTATAAGTCTGGACTTTCCATTATTCCAAATATAATTTCAGGTCATGCTAGTCCTGACATCGTTGAAATTTACACTGATTTGGATTCCAATCTTCAACTGGCACTTCTCGCCAACTCCATAACATTGACACCTGGCACTATAACAATGGACATCGAGGGTCAACGTCTAAAAGTTCTCTGGATGGACCCCAAAACCAAAAACATCACTATGGCAGGCATATTAATCAAAGGTAGACTTGAAAAATTGTTAAAGGAGGTTCTATGACTTTTGCTGTAGTCACTTTAATCATTTTTTCATTTCTCAGTGCTTTTAGGGTTTTGATCGGCCCAACACTTTGGGACAGATTACTTGGTCTCAATCTGGTCACTTCAAAGCTCATCATCATTATCATTTTAATGGCATGTCTCAGGATGGAGAGTTTCTTACTCGATATGGCACTTGTATATGCCTTATTGAGTTTCATCGGAATTATTTTTATATCCATTTACATTCAAAGAAAGGGGCGATTCTGATGAGAGAACTCATTAGCGGCATCATAATTTTTATCGGTATTGCATTCATTGCGCTGGGAATCATCGGCATCTACCGTTTCAACAATTTTTATTCAAGGGCACTGGTTGCCTCTAAGGTAGACACCGTCGGTTACATTACCATTATCATTGGTGTTATGATTCGACACGGTTTTTCATACTTCACCATGAAAGTGTTTTTCATTTTGCTGATCACGCTAATCATCAATCCTTTGATCACACATTCCATAGTAAGGTCGGCTTTTATCAGTGGCTATAAACTGAGAAAGGAGTAAACATGCTTGAATTGACTCTTATACTTTTGGTCATTCTATCCATAGCGGCACTTCAGACGCGATCACTTCGAAACGCTGTGATTTATTTGGGTGTGTTTTCACTCGCGATTTCATTTGTTTACCTGCTCTATCATGCACCGGATGTGGCGATAGCCGAAGCAGTGATTGGTAGTACTATCGCCACAATTCTCTATCTCGTCGCACTCCAAAAGTACAAAATTTTTACCATATATTATCGATTGCAGGAATCCGAGATTGAAGATACCCACTATTTTTCAAGATATAAGCTTCAATTGGTCAAATCTCTAGAAAAGTTCTGTACCAAGCAAGAGCTTGAAGCCCAGATCATTTATTCACTGGAGGAACTGGATGAAATCTTGACGAAACACCAGTATGCTCTGATCATTGAAGAACATGAAGAGTTCATTTCGATCTATGCGCACCACGAAAATTATATGCTCGACAAATTGGAGTTTTTTTTGGACAATGAACCTGCTTTCATCAGACCTTACCGAATTGTCAAAATGGAAGAGATTGAAGGAGAGGTGATGGAATGAGACGAAAACTCATTACGGTACTTTTGATTGCAGCTGGAACTTTGACTCTTTATCACTCGCTTCAAATCCAGCCACTGCAGACTTTACCTTTGGCGGAATACTACATTGATAACAGCTATATTTTGACTGGCGCTTCAAATGTCGTCACTTCTGTCTATCTTTATTTCCGTTACTATGACACTCTGTTTGAAGCATTGATGCTGCTTTTCAGTATCATCGGTGTCATTTATATGTCTATTCACGAAGGGGAGGATTATAATGACTGAACATTCCACACTATTATCCAAAACACTCGGATCTGTATTCCCGTTCATATTGATTTTTGGAATATATATGATTACCAACGGTCATGTCACTCCTGGTGGAGGATTTCAAGGGGGTGCGGTATTGGCAGCGGTGTTCATCTGCAAATATCTCGTCATTCCACTTAAAGACATCAGTCTCTATAAGGTCCAGTGGGTCGAAAAACTGGCGCTCATATTCATCATATTATTAGCCATCGGTTTTATAGCAACTGGATTGAATGTAAGGTTTGACTTTTTCACTCCTTATTATATGATTCTGATGAATATACTGATCGGCATCAAAGTCGCTTGCGGCATGACAATTATCTTCTATCGTTTTGCATACTATGAATCCAGGTGAGGTTATGATTCCAAAAATTATTAATGGCGAAAACATAAGCATACTTTTATTTTTCATTGGCGTCTATGGTGTTTGTGCCAGAAGGAACATATTCAAGACCATCATGGGACTTAGCATCATGCAAGCCGGATTGGTGCTTTTTTTCCTGTCGATTCATGCCATGGAAGGTGCTGTTCCGCCTATTGGCCAGGACATCATGAATGCGGCGGTCGTTTCCGATCCTGTTCCACAAGCCTTGATGATCACAGCTGTTGTTGTTGGAATTTCAACCACAGCGGTGAGTTTGACCATGTTCATTTCACTTTATCATAAATATGGTACTACGAATTGGAACAAAGTCAAAAAGAAGCGAGGTGAAATGGATTGACACCACACTTACTCTTATTTATTATGCTCCCTATAATAATAGGCCTACTCTTATACATTTTAAAGCATCGTTTGATCAAGATTATCGCAGTTGTCACTGAAATAATCCTTTTTTCGATGAGCTTATGGTACATCCTTCACATCGGTGATCAATCGATCATGACTTTGCTTGTCAACGTGCCGTTACCATACGGTATGGTTCTTAGAATTGATCAGCTGTCAGCGACAATGCTTCTGCTCAACAACTTTTTGTTTTTATGTATGGTAGTCTATAGTCTAAAACGCCCTTATATGAACAGACTGTTTGTATTTTTATTTCTGAGTCTTCAGGGCATGATTAACGCATTGTTTCTTTCCACAGACTTTTTTAATGTCTATATCCTGATTGAAGTGGCCACTATCGCTGTGAGTATATTGATCATGTACAAAAAGGACAGTCAATCCATGTATGATGGTATGATCTACCTGTTGGTGAACATGGTCGCCATGGGATTCTTTCTTCTGGGGATCGGATTCTTATATAAGACTTTTGGTGTCCTCGATTTCGTGACCATTGAAAATCTTATTCCGAGGCTGGAAAACAAGCGTGTCCTTCTGCTTCCCTTCTCACTTTTGATCACTGGTGTGAGTCTGAAGGCGGCATTGATGCCACTTTTCAGTTGGCTTCCAAAAGCTCATGGTACAGCTAGTGCTCCAGCAGTCGTCTCTGCCATTTTATCCGGCATTTTTGTAAAAGTGGGAATTTATCTTTTGATTCGGATGATGGCAATCTTCTCTGTCGCCATCGATTTACAAAGTTTTTTCTTGGTTCTAGGATTCCTCACAGCACTCTCAGGATTTATGTTCGCCATGTCTCAAACTGATATCAAACTGATTCTTGCCTATCATACGATTTCCCAAATCGGTCTGATCCTGATAGGTATCAGTGGAATGAGAGATCAGAACAACTTTGGAGGAGTTTACCACGTACTCAGTCACGGTGTATTCAAATCACTTTTCTTTCTCGTCAGTGGTCTGCTGGTTCAACATTACAAAACCAGAAAAATCAAAAATATGACTGGGCTTTGGCAATCCTCAAAGTTGGTATCGGTCGTTTTGATTTTCGCCATTCTCAGCATCACCGGAGCTCCACTTTTCAGTGGTGGATACTCCAAATATTTTATCTCTTACGGCTATGATAGTGAGCTGTCCAAATGGTTGTTCATCCTCATCAATGCAGGTACGATGGCTTCTTTCATCAAATTCTTCAGAGTGATTTTTTCAAAACCGCTTGGCACCCCTGAAAAATTACAAGTCGATCTCAACCAAAAAATTGTCATTACAACAATGGCAATGGCATGTTTGCTTTTGGGATTCGGAGGCAACTTGATCACAGCCACAATTCATCATCAACCATACTCATATGGTGCCTTATCTCAACTTGCAAAGTTACCGGTCTATCTCACCACATATTTTATGAGTTACCTGGTCTTCAGATATGTACTTGAAAATAGCAAGGCGCTCAAATTCATCAAAGGAATCGAGTTGTCATTCAACAGCATCAATTTGGCCATAGTCAGCTTTTTCTTTGCGACCTTGGCTTATCTCACAATTACATTCTAAACGGTTATAACCACGAATTAAGGGCCTCGATGCATATACATCGAGACCCTTTTGTTATTTATCCTATTTTCTGAAAAATACCAACCCTACAGCACATTCTCCCGTGTGAGTACCTACTACAGATCCGATTTCACTTTCATAGATGGTTCCCACTTTTATGGATTTAAGGACCAAATGTCTGAACTCTTCCATCTTTTCCAAATTGTTGGCATGTGCGATGCCGATTACATCAACATATCCTTCTGGATATTCCGCAAGCAATTGCTCCAGCATCCAGTTCATACCTTTTTTGCTGCCTCGAACTTTTGCTGCCATATTGACAAGACCATCTTTTGTTTCAATGATTGGCTTTAAGTTCAACATTTTACCGATCATAGCACTGCTGGATGATAATCTTCCGCCTTTTTTAAGATTCTCAAGGGTGTCAAGCATACCATATAATTGAGTCTTTGCGATTTTTTCATCCATGGCTTTGACTATCTCGATCACGCTGAGTCCCTTCTCAACATACTCGATCAAAGCATTTAAAAGAAGTCCAAGACCGAAACTGGTGGTTCTTGCATCAATCAATGTGATCTGATCACTGGAAGCCATTTCTTTTGCAATCACAGCAGATTGATAAGTTCCACTCAACTCGGATGATAAAAATATTCCAATGACATGATTACCGGCTTTCAGTTCCGCTTCAAAAAGTTCATGAAACTCGTTCGGATTGACTTGTGATGTAGACGGCAAGGTTTCTGAAGCCTTCATTTTTCCATAGAATTCTGAATTTGTCAAATCGATTTTGTCCACATACTCTCCGTCAGGAAATAAAACCTTGAGTGGTGCGAATTTAACGCCTTTTGCACTGAGTTCTTCAGGTGTGATATCGCAGGTGCTGTCTGTGATCAATGTGATTTTCATAAAAATCTCCTTTACTTTGATATTCAATTATTTTGATATTCAAACTATTTGGTTAAAAAAATTCATTTATACTTCTTGTTGAAATAATCGGTGAGTTTCGACAATACATCGACGAGAACATCACTTTCCTTCTCGCTGAGCACTTCCATGGTGTATTCTATCATTTCTTTATGAAATTTTTCATGATGTCTAAAGGCATCTTGACCAAGGCTAGACAGATGAATCAATACCACTCTTCGATCCACCTCACTGCGCTCCCTGATCACATACCCTTTTTTTACCAGGTTGTTCATTGAAACTGTAAGTGTACCCACGGTTACATCAAGCTTACCTGCAATCGAAGACATCGGAAGCGTTTGGTCAATGCCAATTGCTTCGACGACATGCAGTTCGCTGATACTCAAATTGTTGTATGGACCAGTCTTTAATGCCTTTTCTTCAATATGCAATATGTGATTGAATAGGTCCACCAACAAGTGATTGATGACAGTTCTTTTGTTATCGGTCATATCTGACTCCATTTACTTTGATATTCAAACTATTCTATACTAATTATAAAGAGTTTGATATTATTTGTCAATCTTTTGGTCTTTGATTTTGAAGCTCATCATTAGAATCGCAATGGGAAATGAAATCCAGTTGAAAATAGTATATGGTGCATACTCGAGCGCACCTACTCCGGTAATGGCGAGAATTATGATGGCATTGACGTTCCAAGGCATCAGTGGTGCAAATGCTGTTCCACTGTTTGCTATAATCTGTCCAAGATCTGCCTCATTAAAATTATGCTTTTTGAATGCAGCTTTCAAATATTTTCCCGGGATGATTATTCCAACAGTCTGATCGCAAGTCAAAGCATTAAGTGCGATGGATAAAAGGCCTGAGTAAGTACCAAGTTGAATTTTCGTTTTACTCTTTTCTGTCACCCAAAACGCTATGGGTTTTACCCAACCACATTCATCATAAATTTTACTCATGGATACACCTGCCATTATGATGAACACCACTTCAACCATGGCATAAGCACCACCAATCTGAAGAGATTGAATCAACACCCCATCTGATACAGTAGAGTAACCGAAGATGGAATACTCAAGCATATCAATAATGTGATCCCCTTGAACAAATATTCCGAGTATGAGTCCCATAACAATCCCTATTCCGAGCACTGTATTCGTTTTTGCGCCTCTAAAACTGATCCAAAGGACTATAAACGGTACAATGAAAAACCAAGGGGATACGGTGAAATTATCCAGTAACTGGACGCGATAAAATAGAATCTCCGTTTCCGAAATGGTCTGAGTCAATCGCTCACCCATAAACAGATAAAAAAATGAGGACAGTATGAAAGCCGGCATCATTGTAAATCCTGTTCTCTTAAAGTAGTCTTTGAATTTCACCCCAATAGTCTCTGTGGTGAAATTGACGAGTGCGGAAATCGGTGAAAGTCGATCCGCCACATACGCTCCTGAAAGCAATGCCCCGACCAAAAGTGCTTCAGGAATCCCAACGCTGATTCCAAGCGAAAAAAGAGCAACACCTATAGTGCTGAGTGTCCCAAGCCCCGTTCCAAGAAAAAAGGACACCACTGTGGTCATAAGAAATGCGAATAATAAAAAATTGACCTTGTCGATTATATCAAATCCATAGTAAATGAGCGTCGGTACAATCCCGGAGGCAATCCACATGGATACATTGATTCCAATCATTAAAATAATGCTATAAATGCCTTTGACACTCAATATTCCTTCCTTGATCCAACCAAGTGTGGTCTTAACTTTTACTCCATATCCTTTGAGGACAATCATGGCGAACAATAAGGTGCCAAGAAGTCCGAATACCAAAGAGATTCCAATGAATAAACATGTGATGATACTGGTTGTGAAAACAATTGCTATTATTACGCCCCAACGCTTTGGTAAACTTAATTCCATATGCCCCACCTTCAATATTAGTCTTCAATTGATATTGTATAATATTTATATCAAATGAACCATTGCTTTTTTCTTCGAAACCATTTAAAATAAGAATACAGTCCCGGGGGATATAGCTCAGCTGGGAGAGTACCAGACTGGCAGTCTGGGTGTCGAGGGTTCGAGTCCCTTTATCTCCACCAAGTAAAGAAACACCTTGTAACGAACAGTTACAGGGTGTTTTTTATTATGCTTATCCAACCAGATATCTTTCTTCAAACACTTCTTTAGGCAGAGGTCTACTGAAATAGTATCCCTGAATGGCATCACAACCGAGTGTCCTAAGAATATTCAATTGCTCTTCAGTCTCGACACCTTCAGCAATGGTGAGTAGCCCCATCCCTTTTGCCATTAGGATGATCGCTTTGATGATCAATCGTTCTTCGCTATTTTCTACAATATGCTCAATCAATTCCTTGGCAATCTTAAGCTGGTCGATATCAAATCGTTTGATGTAACTCAACGAGGAATAACCCGTTCCGAAATCATCGATGGATATTTGGACCCCTAATCCTGACAAGGCTGTAAAAGTCTCTTCCATCAATGTTCCTGAATTCATGGCACTGTTCTCAGTTATTTCAAAATCGATCCAAGCCGGATCCACAGAGTGTTCCAGGAGTTTGATCTGTATATATGGAAAAAAATCTATGCTGTCGAACTGTAGTGGAGACAAATTGATTCCTATCTTCAAGTTAAGCCCGTATGAATTATTCCAATGAGCAATCTGACCAAATGCTTTGTCGATAACCCATTTCCCGATCTTGATGATATTATCTGTTTCCTCAGCTATTTGTATAAACTCCACCGGTGATACTGATCCCATTTCCGGACTGGTCCATCTCAAAAGAGCTTCAACACCTAAAACGTGTGTGCCTTCCGAATTGAACTGAGGTTGATAATGAAGCTCAAACTCCTTATCAAAATCTATGGTTTTGAGTAAAAGCTCGATTCGGTTCCTTCTCTCGACATAGGCACCGTGTTGAGCACTGTAGTACATACACTTATAGTCAATTTGTGCTTTTTTGGCCTGATACATGGCCAGATCGGCATATTTCACCAATATTTCCCTATCCTGAGAGTCATAAGGATATCTCGCAATCCCAATGCTGACACCGACTTCAAAGACGTAATTGTCTATGAAAATACGCTCATTGAACAGTTGCATCAATTGCTTACATATTTCAGACGATTCTTTTTTGCTATCTTCATCACGCTGGATATGAATCAGTGCAAACTCATCTCCGCCAATTCTGGCTACAATACGATCTGGAGTTTGCCAAGCATTGAATCTTACTGCAAGTGCTTTTAGAACCCGGTCCCCCATATCGTGACCATGGATATCGTTGATGATCTTGAAATGGTCGAGGTCCATATAGTAAATGGAAAACTCAAAGCGCTCTCCAGCAATGAACTCATCCAACTTATTGATAAAAAACCTTCTGTTGCTCATCCCGGTAAGTGGATCCAAATCTGCAGATTTTTCAAGTTTTTCATTGGCTTTTCTGAGTGCATTGGTTCTAGTTTCGATGATTGCCTCCAATTTTTCATTGAGAAGCCTTTCTTTTTCCAGCAAATTCTCATTTCTGATGAAAAGTTGAATATATCCACTGACAAACTCATAGAGCATCATAATGATCATCAATAACAGTAAAACAGAAAACTCAAGAATCCCCACAAAAACCATGACAATCGGCACTCCCATAAAAATGAGCAATCTATAAGAGTTGCCTGTATTCTGCGGTTCTTTGACGAACGCAGGATTCTGAATTAAATTGGGTTTGTGGATATCATATAATGTTGCAATCCCGAACAAGCCAATAGAGAGAATGTAAAAAATATCTATAGCTTCATTAGGTTGATATTCTCCAATTGTATAAATGTAGATATAATAGAAATCCGTCAAAATATAGCCAAAATAACCTGCAATGACAATTTTCATTGTCGTACTGATCTTATTCACTCTTGCAGATGTGATGAGGATAACCATGACAGCAAGTGCAACTGCATCCGTAAGAACATAGGATATGGTTGTAATAAGTTCGTGGATCTCCATGGTCTGAAAATCAAAATGGTCAATCAGGCTGTTCCAAAGCACCAATAAGACCGTTAGGAAAACAGCTGAAGCATCCACCAGCAATTGAAATCTATGCCATTTTCTCATGTTTGTAAAAAAATAACTAAGACCGGCCAACATGAGCATTATGTTGGGCAGAAGATAAGCGTAAAGCAATAATACAGAATCATCAGGATCCATAGACGTATAATTTGCCATCCACATCCAAATCAAGTCTGATATGCTCCATGTCAATGCTGTCAATCCGATGAAAATCCAGCTTAGTTTGAAAACATTGACTTGCTTAAGATTGAGGTATATGACGACCGCGGTGGAAAGTGATACCATCGGTGATATCAGATTGCTGTAATTTTGATTACCCAGCAAAGAAGATATAAGGTATCCTGCAATTGAAAGCAGTAATGCTGCACCTATCAATACAAATCGCATCTTTTTCACAGCATCACCACCTTCCATGTATTAAAGCCCTTTGTATTGTATTTTGGGTTTGTGTTTCGTCATTATGGATATTGCTTGCTCAGGACAAGCATTTACACATTTGTAGCAAAGCGTGCACTCTCCATTTCGTCCTATTTTTGTCTCATCGTTGAATAAGTTTTTGGTAGGACATCCCTTTACACATACATTGCATAATGTGCATAGATTTGAATCTATTTTCACATTTTTTGCGAGTTTTCTCTCCCATTTGGAAAATGGGATACGTTGTATGGCTCCAAGTAAAATGGAGGTGGTATTATCCCCGATTTTCCTGTAACGTCCGTTGGCATAGTCTATCGCGAAAAGTTCAATTTGTTGATTCAATTTGACTCTTAACGGATCATTGCTAGTGCCATTCTTGATCTTGAGAAAAGAAACATCTGAAATATTGTTGTTGGTTTTAAAATGGTCTATAGCAATGACATCCATTTTGCATTTTCTGAGGATTCTGCCCAGATAAGCGCCACCATCGCCAGAAAACATCCACTGAGTGGCAAGAACAATGCCTTTCTTTCCTTCAAAATAAGAAGCATACTTCTTGACGAATGACCACACCAGCATCGGTGCCATGGAACCATGGACGGGATAGGCGAATAGTATTACTTCTGCTTCTTCCATCAGATGTGTTTGTGAATCTTCAAATTCATCCATGGCCACTGTTGTGTGCTCAACGCTATGTTCTTTCCATTGTTCTTCCAGCTTCTGGATCAAATATTTGGTATTGCCTGTGCCTGAAAAATATAACATCAACATTTTCATTATAAATTTACCTCTTCTGTCTTCTTTTTATGCCATTTTGCATGTAAAACCTTCTCTACAAAGACCTTGACCAAGTTCTCGTCAAATTGGGTTCCGGAATTTCGGATCAATTCCTCGATGGCTTCATTGTCGCTCAGTGTCTCCTTATACAATCGATACTGGGTCATGGCGTCAAAGGCATCAGCGATTGCAAGGATTCTAGACTGAACCGGAATGTCATCTCCCCTGAGATTTCTAGGATAGCCAGTGCCATCTGTTCTTTCATGATGAGCTAAAATGAATTCTGCAATCTCTACGAATTCGTTTACTGATCTGAGAATTTGATATCCTATTTCTGGATGACGCTTGAGTTCAATCCACTCACTTGGGTTCAGTTCCCCTTCTTTACTCAGGAGTGTTTCATCGATACCAATTTTCCCTATATCGTGTAACATCCCCGCCAATCCCATATCTTTAACTTCTTCACTATTTAATCCATATGCCTTGGCAAGCGACTGGCTGAGACTGCTCACATTTTCACTATGGCTCTTTTCCATGCTATGCTTTTCATAAAGCGTCTTTACAATGATCTTTATCGTTTCGCTCCGCATGCTCTTGCTTTCAGTAAGTTTATCCCTATACATCGCATCTTCAGCGTATGCGAAAACATCGTTCATACATATATTCTCGTCTGATTTGACCCCAAGTCCAAATGAGACTGAAACAATAACTTTTGAGTTTTCAACGTGAACAAAGGCTTCTCTTAGCCTTTTGACAATCTGCTGCGCTTCATACTCATCCGTTTTTGGTAACAATAAAATAAATTCGTCACCACCAATTCTAGCGGCTATATCATCCGCTCTACAAACCTTTTTGAAAACCTCTGCTACTTCAATGAGCAACTCATCACCAGCTACGTGCCCAAATGCATCATTGGTCAGTTTAAGTCCGTTGACATCCGCCATGACTATTGAAATCGGAAGATTTCTTGGATGATCAAGTCTCTCGAGTTCCGCTTCATAAAATCTCCTGTTGAAAAGACCAGTGAGATGATCGTGAAAGCTCAAATATTCAATATGTTCCTGTTTGGATTTCAACTTTTCTTTTTCTAATTGTAGCGCTTCCTGAATTTTCACTTGCTCGTTAATGTCAAATTCGATTCCATCCCAGACAATCGATCCATCATCCATTTGAGTAGGTGACGAAACAAAGGTGAACCAACGGACTTCACCTTTTGCTGTTCTTACCCTGATGTTACTCTTGAAAAGCGATAAGTTCCGTATGGCTTCATTCTCTGCTTCCATGAACATATTGAGGTCTTCAGGCAATATATTTTCATACAGCAGATTATAATTATTATAGATCTGTTCTGGTGTAAAACCGATTATGTCTTCAACTGACTCACTGACAAAAGTGAATTTCTTGTTGCCACTTGGATCGACGACCACTTGATAAAGCATCCCTGATGTCAGATTGCTACTGATGGAACTGATCTGACTTTCCCTCAACTTTAGGATCTCATT
Organism: Bacillota bacterium; assembly: GCA_033549245.1. Lineage (GTDB taxonomy): Bacteria > Bacillota > Clostridia > Peptostreptococcales > Acidaminobacteraceae > Fusibacter_D. Next base: position 12,377 of record JAWSUW010000063.1, read on the forward strand.
GATTGAACTATTGTGTTCTGCGAGTTGCATACCAATACATGCGATGGAAACCGCCAGGAAAAGCGATACCATCAAACCGATCAACACATAACCATTGTTGACCACCAATATATTGATTGGGAAATCCTTGTCTATGAACACATGACTGAATACAATATAAACAACCCAAAAAGTGACCGATGACATTAATGTGGCAATAAAAATCCATCCGTTATATTTATAGCCCGATTTTCTATTCAGCCTTAAAATATGTCTGACAAAATTGATTCTTAAAAGCGAGTTCGCCAGAATAAGCACGAAAAAAATCAAAACGATTTCTTTGGCGATTATATTTTTAAGTACGCTGTCGGAGATCGTCATATGGGCAATGTCCGTCCAAAATGGTGGGTTGCTTCTAAATGCAATCGGATAAAGGATGTAGGTTGAAAATGAATAGATCAACATAAAAGGCAAATATACAATTGCGGCTCGGTTCCAAAACGATGGCGATAGACCTCTTTTATTTTCAAAATATCCATGATAGGCATACAAAATCACATAAAAAGCAATCGTGATCAAATTGGCCCAGCCGTTGGATGGCCATAAAATCAAAGGAAAGAAAGCACCTAATCCGAATACACCGGATATCACCCCATATTTTCCTCCATAAGCCATAGCTGCCATAAGGGGAAATAAAAAACTCCAGTGTATTGTTATTGTGTAGATTTCAGATGAAAAATTCATCGATAGAAACGCACCAAAAAAACCCATCATGCCAAGCATTATCGAATTGATGATTTTGGTGGATTCCTTCAAAGATTTCATTAGAATCTCCTCTATACTTTGTTACGTATATATTTGAGACTTACACTCGGATTGTTCGTCTTACGTGATCTGATCTCAAATTGTTTCAGTGATGAAACGAATGGGGTCAATTTCGAATAACCGTAATTTCTGGTATCAAAGTCTGCGTAACGTTTGTTCAGTACACTACCAAGTTCTCCAAGGAATGCCCAACCGTCCTCGTCAGAGATTTCGTTGATGATATTTTTGATGACCTCAATCAGTTCTTCTTTGGTCACCATACCTGTTTTATTGTTGTTCACGGGTTCACCTTTTGCGTTCTCAACAATTGGCGTTCCGGTTGGCACAGATGCCAGTACTTCCAGGTATTTGAATTTTTCACAAGCCGCAATAAACGGTGTCGGTGTCTTTTTCTCGCCCATTCCAAGCACATACATTCCTGCTTCTCTTAGTCTTGATGCCAATTTGGTGAAATCGCTGTCACTGGATACAATACAAAAACCGTCGACGTTATGTGAATATAAAATATCCATTGCATCGATGATCAGTGCCGCATCTGTGGCATTTTTACCAGTCGTGTAGCTGTATTGCTGAATTGGTGATATGGAATAATTGAGAAGTACGGTCTTCCATGACGCGAGTTGTGGTTTGGTCCAATCGCCATAAATTCTTTTATAAGTCGGCGTGCCGTGATTCGAGATTTCATCGATTATATATTTGATATACTTGTCCGAAACGTTGTCGGCATCGATGAGAACTGCTATTTTCTTATCTTTTTGCTGATCCTTATCCATTGAAAACTCCTCATATAAATATTAAATTCTCTTAACTATAGTATACACGAGATGCATAGTATTAGCACTGATTCTTTTGAGTTAGTGATACCCCAAGATAGAGTCTGGAACCAAAATCTCCCATGTTTCTTGTTTTCTCATCGATGCCGGTACCCGAAAACTGTGAATATATACGAAGTCCGATGTTCATGAGCACATCACCAGGCAGAGTTGCCCTTTGAACCTCCAATTTATAGAGGTATCTATTTCCGATGACGCTTTGCATGATGCCCCCATCTTTAATTTTGACAGGAATGTATGGGTTGATCAGTTCGCCATAATCCCTGACATTCTGATATTGCGTCCTGCTTTGCACTCCGTAAACGCAGTCTTGCAGAAGGCCCTCGAGTTCGAGTGTCTCAAGCGGAGGATTGGGTTTTTGAAGTTTTTGGTAATGACCTGCGATGAATTTGTGCTTGTCTTCACTGACCACACTCCAAGACATGCTGTTGCCATCAAAAGGTGATTCATGCCTATAAAAATTTCCGAATTGGAACAGCATCCGGTGCAATTTGTAGTATTCAATCTGTTTTTTTATGACCTTCAGATCAAAACTGGACAATCGCGTCAAATCAAGCTCATATCCTAGCACACCGAAAGCCGATACATTAAATCTGGTTTCAATCGGCGTCGAACGCAAGACTTGATGGGAAGGTCTTCCGCTCACATGTGCTCCCATTGTGGATGGAGGGTAAACTATAGAAGTACCATACTGGATCTCATACCGTTCAACAGCATCCGTATTGTCTGAAGTCCAGGTCTGAGGCATATAGTAAAGCATGCCCATATCAAATCGATTGCCCCCACTGCTGCAGGATTCAAACAAAATATCCGGAAATGTCTTGGTGAGGCGCTCCATCAATTCATATAACCCAAGCACATACCGGTGGCTGATTTCACTTTGTTGATCTATTTCCAAGTAATTGCTGTAGAGATCGGAAAAATTACGGTTCATATCCCATTTGACGTATGAAATATCAGCAGATTCGAAAACCGAAACAAGTGATTCGTACAGGTAGTCGACTACCTCGGGATTGGTCAGATCTAGAATCAATTGATTTCTTCCAAGCGATGGCGTTCTGTCCCTTAGCTTAATTGCCCATTCAGGATGAGCCCTGTATAGGTCGCTGTCGATGGATACCATCTCAGGCTCCACCCATATTCCAAATTCCAGACCGAGTCCTTTCAAACGATCTGATAGCGCTTTTAAACCACCAGGTAGTTTTTTCATGTCGCATGTCCAATCACCCAAACTGCTTTTATCGTCATTTCGTCCCTTGAACCAACCATCATCTAGTACAAATAACTCGATACCTACACTTTTAGCCACTTTCGCAAGCTTTACCAGCTTTGCCATGTTGAAATCAAAGTATGTCGCTTCCCAATTGTTGATGAGCACGGGGCGTGGGGTGTTTTGCCATTTTTCACCTATTAAATGTTTATTGATCAAGCTATGAAAATTCTGACTCATTCGGTTTATCCCCTCTTTCGAATAAGTCATTACAGCCTCAGGAGTGTCAAATGATGCGCCTGACTCAAGTTTCCATCTGAAATCAAAATCACTGATTCCCATTTGAAGTCTGGTCATTCCATATGGGCTCACTTCCACGTTTCCGGAAAAATTGCCACTGTAAATAAGTGCAAAACCATAACAATCGCCACGTTTCTCATTGGTGCCATGTCCCAATAACCCAATAAAAGGATTGTGATTGGCACCACTGACTCCTTTTTTTGAGTCGATGCTGGTGACTCCAGGTCTGAGAGGTCCTTTATTGATTTGACGTTCTCTGATCCAAAGCCCATCCAGAGTCATCAGTTCAAATCTGGAATGATTGAAGTCCAGATTGAAACTATGGATCTTGTGGATAATGACCGTTTCGCTCGAATGGTTAATCACTTCAAGTCGCCTAACGATGACATCTACTTGAGCTACAGAAGTATAATAGAGTTTCACCTCAATATTCTTAACTTTGTCGAACAAACTGATTTCCAGTGTTTCAAGTACTCCCTCAGCTTCTATGATGTGAGGCATGCCACTTGGATGGTTCTTTGAGACATGTCTTATGTGTTCTAGATATGTAAAATCGCTGACTCTTGACCCATCGTTGAATTCAAGTTCAATAGACGGTGTCCTGTAATCCCCTTTACCATATGAAGACAGTTCCAGCATTGCAGTGTCCAGTGTCAACTTGCCCAGCCCGTCGTATAGTGTTGATGATCCCAGTTCAGTGGCGTAGTTCTGATACAATTCCAGAAGATGTTCGCTGTCCTCAACCCTCTTGCCATAATGCAGCTGGATCAAATGTCCTGTTTGATGGACCATCATTACATAACTTGTTGTTATTGTCTGTATATGAAACAGCTTTTGCCCATTTTCAAATTCATGAATATAAATCATCACTATCCTCCACATTCACCTTTTATATTGATTTTACAGCAGTCCTAAACAAATACCAAGGAAATTTGAAAAACAACACCCTTGTTGATAACGATAATCATTTACAAGCACTTTATTTTGTGGTATACTTTCATAGGCATAAACTATCGCGGCGAAAATTTATGTTATGGAGTGAAAAATTATGGCAAGAATGAGAGGACCACGTTTCAAACAATGTCGCAGATTGGATTTGAATGTTTGTGGACACCCGAAGGCGATGAAACGCGCGGGAAACGGTCAATCAAGAGCCGCTAAGAAATTATCTTCTTACGGCACACAATTACTTGAAAAACAACGCCTTAGAGGCTACTACGAAGTAATGGAAAAGCAGTTTAGACGATATGTAGGAGATGCCATGAACAGCAAGGAACAAACTGGTCATGCGCTCGTCAAACGTCTAGAAACAAGACTCGACAATATGGTTTATAGAATGGGCTTCGCAAGCTCGATTCGTCAAGCCAGGCAAATGGTGGTTCACGGACATTTCCTGGTGAACAACAAAAAAGTGGATATTCCATCTTATGATCTTTCCGTTGGCGATCATATTCAGCTAAGGGAAAAATCACGACAGAATGAAATGTTCAAAGACAATATCATTAATCGAAGTATTTCATCACCATCTTATGTAAGCGTGGATGAAGCCCAGTTTGAAGGTGAACTCATCAGAGTTCCCGAAATGGATGAGATTCCAATTGAAATCGATGTGCATTTGGTGGTTGAGTATTACTCGAAACTGAGTTGATAAAACAATAAGAGCTGTAACAAAACTGATTGAACAGTTTTGATACAGCTCCTTTTTTTGTCCACTAAAATTAGTGTTGCAGGTTTTTTTCAAGTGTCGTCAAATATCTTTTGACTTGCTCACTGGTATCAAGTGAAAGGACATGTGCTACAACTTCACTCATCTCGGATTTGCTGAGATGTCTCAGGCGCCATTTGATTTCTGCTATTTTACTTGGAGACATGCTGAGTTCATGTATGCCAATACCCACGTAAAAAGGTAAGAGATTCGGATCGGCTGCGGCTTCTCCGCAGATACCCACCCATATGCCGGCTTTTTCTCCGGCCTTTGCGACCATTTTGATCATTTCAAGCAGTCCTGGATGATACCATGAATAAAGGTGCGTCAGTTTTTCATTCATCCGGTCCACAGCAACTGTGTATTGAAGCAGATCATTGGTGCCGATGCTGAAAAAATCCACATATTTTGCAAACTTGTCAGCTTGCACTGCAACGGCTGGAATCTCTACCATCATACCAATCTCATAATCACCTATGGGGATATTTTCCTTCTCCATCTCTATTCTTACAGAATCGATAACTTCTCTTGTCTGAAGCAGTTCCTCAATAGATGAGATCATCGGGAACATGATTTTTAGATTTCCGTACGGACTTGCCATTAAAAGGGCTTTGATCTGAACTTTGAATAGTTCCTTGCGATCCAGTGATATTCTAATAGCCCGATACCCTAAGAACGGGTTCATTTCTTCCTCTAAATTCAAGTAATCAATCCGTTTGTCTCCACCGATATCAAATGTCCTGATGACCATCGGCTTGTCTCCAAATGCCTGAAGGGCTGTCTTATAGGCATTGTACTGCTCCTCCACGCTCGGCGGTGAAGTTCGATTCATGTATAAAAATTCCGTCCTGAAAAGCCCGACTCCATCAGCACCTTGTTCCAGTATATTTTTCAAATGATCCACGCTGGCGATGTTGGCAGAAATTTCGACCTCATGTCCATCTAATGTCATGACTCGATCGAGCATTCCAACTTTGTAAACAGACTGTTCTTTGACAAAGTGATCTTTGATGTTCTGATAATGTGCCAGCTCTGATTCTGTGGGATTTACAATCAAAACCCCTTCAATGGCATCAAGAATCAATTTGTCTCCTGTCACCACATTGCCGGAATCCATTTTAACATTGGATATTGCTGGAATAGCAAGGCTCTTTGCGATAATCGCCGAATGGGATGTTTCACCACCCTTTTCAGTGATGATGCCTGCAATTTTAGCCGGATCCAGAGCCGCTGTGTCAGAAGGTTCCAGATCTTCGCAAATCAAGATTGTTCCCACGGGTACATCTATGCTGTCCTCGATATTCAAGACGGCACGGATCAAACGGTTGCTCACGTCATTGATATCCGCAGCGCGTTCACGCATATAGGAATTGTCCATCCCGAGAAACATCGCTTCGAACATTTTTCTGGTCTGTTCCACTGCATATGCTACGCACACATTTTCTTTGGTGATGATATTTTCTATGGATTTCACATATTCCGGATCATCGAGAATCAAACTGTGTGCGTTGAAAATTTTACTCTCTTTTTCTCCAATCTCCTCTTTGGTTTTTTTTACGATTGCCTTAAGCTGATCCTTAGACTTCTTGATCGCAGCGTGAAGCTCATTTATGGCAGTTTCAATATCTGTACATGTTTTGAAAGATACATCCACATGCTTCTTCACAAGCATAAATGCCGTACCAAAAGCAATCCCTTTTGAGGTTGTAATTCCCTTGATTTTCATAATTCACCTACTCATCAAATTGGCTGTCAATAAGCCTTTTGATTGCCGCAATTGCGTCTAATTCATCTTCGCCTTCAACTTCGATCGAAAGGGTGTCACCTTTTGAAGCCGCAAGCATAAGAACACCCAGCATACTTTTTCCGTTCACTTTGACTTCGCCCTTGTTGATGTTCACTTCACTGTTATATCCACTGCAAGTCTCCACCATAAGACCTGCCGGTCTTGCGTGTAAACCATGTTCATTTTCGAGTACGAATTCATACCTTTCCATTTTATCCTCCACTGATTACAATTTATTATAATACTCCAGCAAAAAT
>JAWSUW010000064.1:0-19261 GCA_033549245.1 Bacillota bacterium
CCTTGACTTTGAACGTTTACTACAGCCTTCAGTTTGATGACTTTGTCATCACCCTGGGAGAGATTCAATTGAATCTCTCCTTCATATTTTTTGCTTATACGTTTTAGAAATTTTTGACGCCGGTTTCAGTGACGAGATGAGTGATGCGTCTGTCGAATGGCTCTATTGGAAGCTCGTCCACACATTGCAGGTCGAATGCAAGTGCTATTTTGGGAATCTCATTTTTGATTCCCGCAAACAAGTGATCATAAAAACCACCGCCATAGCCCAAGCGGTAGCCATGTGGATCGAAAGCCACACCGGGGGTGATGAAGAGGTCGATACTGTTTGGATCGACAGCTTTATGAACCTGCGGGTCGGGCTCCATTATCCCATAATCGCTACGAATCAGTTCGTTTAGATCATCGACCTTATAGAAAGTCATTGAACGCTTGCTCATATCAATCAGTGGCAAATAAAGTGATTTTCCTTTATTGAGAATCCATTTATTGATAGAGTCAGTTGAAACTTCATTTCTGAAGTCTACAAAAGATGCAATATTATTCAATTGGTTTACAACATCCATTTGGAGTAGAGCATTTGCAATGCTTTCGCTTTTTGATTTCCACTCAGATTCGCTTAGATGTGTTCGTCTCGCAAGCACCTCTTTACGAAGTGTTTTCTTAATGTTCATCATGTGACCTCCTGTAATATTTATTTAATAATTATACTATTAAAAATGCTTAAAAGTACAGGTATAATAAGTATTAGGGTTTACGGTTTACTGTGAATTGTTTATAATGAATAATAACTCAACTTTGGATTAGGAGAGAACTATGATTGAATTTAGCAACGTCTCTAAAAGATATGACAACGGTGTAATGGCGCTAAACAACGTCAATGTTAGAATAGACAAGGGTGAATTCGTTTTTTTGGTGGGACCTAGTGGTGCCGGAAAATCAACATTTATCAAAGCAATATTAAAAGAAGTCAATGTGACCACCGGGAAAGTTACCGTGGATGATATGCTCATCAACAAGATGCATCGTAGAAAGGTGCCGTTTTTGAGACGTAAAGTCGGTGTTGTTTTCCAGGATTTCAGATTGTTACCCAATAAGACCGTTTATGAAAACATAGCCTTTGCCATGGAAATACTTGGCACGCCACAACGAAACATCAGAAAACAAGTGCCGATGATATTGGCTTTGGTAGGCTTGTCCGGTAAGGGCAATTTCTATCCGAACCAACTGTCAGGCGGTGAGCAACAAAGAGTTTCCATTGCAAGATCCATGATCAACAATCCACCTATATTGATTGCTGATGAACCTACTGGAAATCTTGATCCCGATACATCATGGGAAATCATGAAAGTACTGAGAACCATCAATCGTAGAGGTACCACAATTCTTATGGCGACTCACGACCGAGAAATTGTTGACATTATGAAGAAAAGGGTAATCGCACTGGAAAACGGTGAAGTTGCCAGAGATGACAAAGTGGGAGTGTATGGCTATGACGATTAAACCATTATTTACATTGAAGGAAGCAGTGAAAAGCCTTTGGCGCAACAGGCTGATGAGTATCGCTTCTGTCACTTCAGTTGCAGCGACGTTGATTATTTTGGGAATTATTTTCGCCATCATAATCAATATCAACTCCATAGCACAATCTGCAAAAGATCAATTTGACTCGATTCAAGCTTATATGAGTGAAACAGCAACTCCTGAAGATATTCAAGGACTGAAAGAGACCATTGAACAATTTGAAGGTGTTGATCAAGTCATTTATGAAAGTAAGAGTGATGCACTTCTTAACATGAAGTCCTCGTGGAAAGACAATGCTTATCTTCTTGAAGGACTCGAGGAAAATCCTCTACCGAGCTCATTGGTCGTCTATTTGAAAGATATTTACTATTCTGAAAGCGTCCTGAATCAAATGCAGGATCTTGGGGGCATTGAAGAAATCAAATCCTATCAGGATATCGTAGAAAAATTACTTGCCGCTACAGAAGTAATCAGAAAGACCGGAATGATTGTAATCTTTGTACTGATTGGCATCTCAACATTCATTATTCATAATACCATCAAACTTGCAGTCAATGCGAGACAACGTGAAATCAATATCATGAAGTATGTCGGTGCGACGAACTGGTTCATAAGATGGCCATTCTTGACTGAAGGTACACTATTGGGATTGATGGGTGCCGGCATAGCCGCCGGTATGATCAAACTTGGTTATGAATATATCTTTGAGATTCTGGGGTCTGATTTTTATGCCATCATCTCAGTATATGTCATCAGACCTGATGCACTCATGAGCGATGTAGTCTTTTTGTTTGTGATCATTGGTGCTGGTATCGGTGCACTGGGTAGTATTTGGTCCATGCGCAAGTACCTGAATGTTTAGGAGGGAGTGATGAATATGAGACGGATCCGAATCGGATTGATCCTTCTTTTGATTTTCACCATCACTTTTACAGGTATTGTTTCTGCAAATGATGAGATCAAAAGAAGAGAACGTGAACTCGAAGAACTTAGACTCCAAATGGAAGAGCTGGATGCTTCGATTGACAACAATCAAAGCCTTCAATCTGAAACCAACCAAAAAATCAGAAATGTCACTGCTCAAGTCAAGACCCTGGAAAAAGAGATCACAGATTTGGATGGGGAAATCAAGGCTACTGAGAGTGCAATTATAGTTAAAACGGAAGAATTGGCTGCCGCAGAAATTAAAATCGGCGAGAAAAATGAACTTTTGAATCAAAGACTACGAGTCATGTACAAAACTGGATCTGTAGGTTACTTGGAGGTTCTTTTTGGTGCAGAGGATTTCACCGACCTTTTGTCTCGAATCGACATGCTCCAGAAAATTTTGGTACACGACCAAAATCTGATTCAATCCTTAAAAGAACAAAGGGATATCATTGAGCAGAAAAAAGTGGAACTGGAAACCATCAAAGATGATTTGTTGGCATTATTCAAAAGTAAAATAGCTAAACAGAATGAACTCAATGTTGCGCTCAACAATCTTGTGGCCTACAAAAAAGAATTGATCAATGACGAAGTCGCATTGGTTGAAATGGAAGACGCATTGCTGGATGAAGCCAACAAATTGACGGAAATCATCAAAAATCTTGAGTTGGCTGCAACCTATGTGGGTGGAGAGATGATGTGGCCTGTACCAGGTCAGTACTTAATCACATCACCTTTCGGAAATCGCTTGCACCCGATTTCCAAGCAATATAAAATGCACACTGGAATCGATATTGCCGGTCCTAAAGGAACACCGATCGTTGCGGCGCAGACTGGTACAGTCGTTTATGCCAACTGGTTTGGAAGTTATGGTAAAGCCATCATTGTCGATCATGGTGGCGGGATTACTACACTTTATGCCCATAATGACACCATCAATGTATCGGTTGGATCAGTTGTGAAAAAAGGGGATAACATTGCATTACTGGGTAGTACCGGTTATTCAACCGGACCACATTTGCATTTTGAGGTAAGAATAAACGGGGAATATGTAGAACCATTAACTTATGTAAAAGGAAATTGAGGTGTATAAATTGAAAAAATCGTTTGTGATCGTACTAAGTATATTCCTTGTACTCATAACTGCAACTGCAACGTTTTTCGTGACATCATTCATACAGATCAACGTCGGTGACAAATTGGTCATCAGCCAGGAAGATATGGATGATTATAGAGAATTTTATGAAAAATATGGTGAAGTAGAAGATCTGAAAGAGTATATATTAGAAAACTATTATCTCGATATCGAGGATGAAGTTTTGATAGAAGGTATGAAAAAAGGCCTGTTCGAAATACTGGATGATCCATATTCGGTCTATATGAATTCAGATGAGTTCAAAAATTATATGGAATCATCCACAGGAGAATATCCAGGAATCGGTATTTATCTGACTCCAAATGACAACAATGAAATTGAAATCGTATCTCCTATTGAAGATACTCCAGCGGACAAGGTCGGCTTGGTTGCAAAAGATATCATTACAGCAGTGAATGGTGATCCATATAATGCTGAGACTATGGATGAGGCTATTAAGATTATCAAGGGCGAACCTGGAACTCCAGTGACCCTTACAATTTACAGACCTTCAAAGGATTCTATCTTCGACGTTGAAATAGTACGAGCATGGATTGACATCAAGGTGGTAAAATCAAGAATGCTCGACGAGCAGATGGGCTATTTGAGACTCTCGATGTTCGATGAGAACTCAGCTAGTGAATTTGATCAGCATACCAAGGATCTGATTAAATCAGGTGCTAAAGGTATAGTTCTTGACTTGAGACAGAATCCGGGTGGCTATTTGAGTCAATGTGTCGAAATTGCCGACTACATGCTCGGGAAGGAATTGATTGTTTACACTGAAGGTAGAAATGGCGATAACGAGGAGTTTTTCTCAGATTCAAGCAAATATGATGTAAAGTGGGTTGTTCTTACTGATGGAGGTTCAGCCAGTGCTTCTGAGATACTCACTGGAGCACTCAAGGATCATGGAGTAGCTACAATCGTTGGTACAACAACTTTTGGAAAAGGTGTTGTACAAATCGTCAAACCATATGATTTAAGTACTGGTTTCAAATTGACGACATCACAATATTTCACTCCTGATGGCAAGAACATTCACGGGATCGGGATTGAACCGGATATAATCATTGAAATGGATGAATCGTACTATGAACTGGAGTCTCCGACAGATGAAGATGACAATCAACTACAAAAGGCAATCGATGTCTTGGGTGAAAAATTAAACTGATATTTTTGATCAAGGGGTGACTATGAATACTCAAAAAATCAAAACAGAAGTGGACACTATCAAGGAAATCGTTGACGGATTGGTTAGAACGGAAATTTACAAAGGTGAGATTCAAACACCAGTTAAAGACAGCAAGAAGATGGGACTGGCCATAGGTTTTTGCATAACGGTCATTCTTATAGGATTAATTGCTTATTTGACTTGGTGGGGGGTACAATAAGAAAGTACAAAAACGGGGGCATTGTGTATGAATCATACATATGCCCTTTTTTGTGCATTGACTATGAAAATGGAAACCGATATAATGAAAATACGAACAAATGTTTGGAGGAAAGAAGATGGATCGATTCAAAGTAGTTTCCAAATATAAACCCACAGGAGACCAACCTCTTGCTATAGAACAAATTGCTGATGACATCATGCATGACAAAAAGCATAATATTCTTCTTGGAGTAACGGGCTCGGGAAAAACGTTTACAGTAGCGAATATTATCGAGAAAGTTCAAAAGCCTACATTGGTCATTGCTCACAATAAGATATTGGCGGCACAGCTGGCCTCTGAATTCAAGGAGTATTTTCCAGACAACGCAGTGGAATTTTTTGTCAGTTATTATGACTATTATCAACCGGAAGCTTATGTGGCCAGGTCAGATACATATATTGAAAAAGACGCTACTATCAATGAAGAGATCGATAAGCTTAGACACTCTGCGACATCAGCATTGTTTGAAAGGAAAGATGTCATCATTGTTGCTTCTGTGTCGTGTATCTATGGACTCGGGGATCCGATTGATTACTCGAGTATGACACTCACAGTCAGACCTGGTGTACATAAATCGAGAGATGAGATTTTACGTAGACTCATTGACATTCAATATATGAGAAATGACATCAATTTCACCAGAAACACCTTCAGAGTCAGGGGAGATGTGATTGAGGTTATGCCCGCATATGAGTTTGAGCGTGCATATCGCATTGAGCTTTTTGGTGATGAAGTGGATCGAATAGCTGAAGTCAATGCACTTACCGGTGAAATCTTGGGTTATAGGACCCATTTGACCATTTATCCGGCTTCACATTATGTGACTCCAAAAGATAAACTTGAAGTGGCCATTGAAGTCATTGAAGAGGAAATGGAGCATCAAGTCAAATACTTCAAAGACAACAACAAGCTGATTGAAGCGCAGCGTATAGAGCAAAGAACTAAATACGATCTCGAAATGCTGAAAGAGATGGGCTTCTGTCAAGGCATAGAAAACTATGCGAGAGTTTTATCCGGACGCCCTGCTGGAAGTAGACCTTACACTTTGCTGGATTATTTCCCCGATGATTTTTTAATTGTCGTGGACGAATCTCATGTCAGCATACCTCAAGTCAGAGCCATGTTTGGTGGTGACAGGACCAGAAAGCAATCTTTGGTGGATTACGGATTTCGACTACCATCGGCGATGGACAACAGACCTCTCAATTTTGAAGAATTTGAGTCATTGGCTCATCAACTCCTTTATGTGAGTGCTACCCCTGGTCCCTATGAGTATGAAAAAAGTGGTAAAATTGTAGAACAGATCATAAGACCTACTGGATTGGTGGATCCGGAAATTGAAGTGCGTCCCATCAAAAATCAGATTGATGATCTATACAGTGAAATCATGAAAAGAGTAGCGATTAACGAGCGCGTTCTCGTGACCACTCTGACTAAAAAAATGGCTGAAGACTTGACGGATTATTTTAAAAAATTGGATGTTAAAGTCAGATATATGCATTCGGAAATCAAAACCATGGAACGTATGACCATCATCAGAGATTTTAGAAAAGGTGTTTTTGATGTGTTGGTGGGCATCAACCTATTGCGTGAGGGTCTGGACTTGCCAGAGGTATCATTGGTCGCTATACTGGATGCTGACAAAGAGGGCTTTTTAAGATCAGAAACTTCACTTGTACAAACCATTGGACGTGCAGCCAGAAATATCAACGGAAAAGTCATCATGTACGCCAATGTCATCACAAAATCCATGAAATTCGCTATCGATGAGACCAGTAGAAGAAGAGCGATTCAAGAAGCTTACAATATAGAACATAATATAACCCCACAGGGAATCATCAAAGCGATCAGAGAGGTCATAGAAGCGACCATCGTTGCAGATGACGATGAGATATATGAAGTGGATCGTATCAAAAAGATGACTAAGAAAGAGCGCAGGGAGTATGTCGAGAGTCTTGAATTTGAGATGTACGAAGCATCAAAGCATCTCCAGTTCGAGCGAGCTGCCGAGCTTAGAGATATGATAGTGGAAATAAAAACGATGAAATGATTCGAGGAAAAGATAATGAGTAGAGATCAAATATTTGTAAAAGGTGCCAAAGAGCACAACCTGAAAAACATCGACGTAACCATTCCAAGGGATAAACTTGTAGTAATCACGGGTCTAAGCGGATCCGGCAAATCATCACTTGCGTTTGATACAATCTACGCCGAAGGTCAAAGGAGATATGTCGAGAGTCTGTCCTCATACGCAAGACAGTTTTTGGGACAGATGGAGAAACCCGATATTGAATATATAGAAGGCTTGTCACCAGCCATTTCCATTGATCAAAAGACAACCAGCAAAAATCCGCGTTCCACTGTTGGAACCGTGACAGAAATATACGACTACCTGAGACTGCTTTATGCAAGAGCTGGAACACCCCATTGTCCGGTATGTGGAATCGAAATCGCACCCCAAACCATTGACCAGATAGTGGATCAAATCATGAAACTTGATGAGGGAACACGAATTCAAGTGCTTGCTCCTATTGTCACAGGGAAAAAAGGGCAACATCAGAAAATCCTGGATAATCTTAAAAAAGAAGGTTTTGTCAGAGCGAGAGTCAACGGGGAGACGATTGATCTATCGGAAGAGCTTGTACTTGATAAAAACAAAAAACATACAATCGAAGCGGTCATAGACAGACTGGTAATAAAAGATAGCATACAACAAAGGCTTACCGATTCACTTGAAACAGTTCTCCGATTAGCTGAAGGACTGATTATCATCAATATAATCGACGGGGAAGATCTCGTATTCAATACTCAATTTTCGTGTCCTATTCACGGCCAGGGCATCTCGGAAATGGAACCCAGAATGTTTTCATTCAATGCACCTTACGGAGCATGCCCTGATTGCAATGGTCTTGGTTTTACTAAGAAAGTGGATCCAGAGCTTCTCGTGCCCGATGTCAAACTTTCCATCGCAGAAGGTGCACTTTTACCGATTGCCAATAGCGCTGAAGGAACCTTTTATGTCAACATGATCAATGCGTTGCTTGAAGAGGCAGGAGTAACTCAGGATGTGCCTTTCAGAGAGTTGCCCGAAAACTTGAAACATGAAATCTTCTATGGAACCGGTGATCGCAAGATCACATTCAATTATGACAGCAAGTACGTAGGATATGCGGAATTTAATCGAGCTTTTGAAGGATTGGTCGTCAATTACGAAAGAAGATATGCCGCGACCAATTCGGAATACATGAGAGCAAAGATTGATGAGTTCATGAGCATGATCGAATGCAGCACTTGTCATGGAAAAAGGCTCAAAGATGAGGTCCTGGCTGTCACAGTGGGTGGGAAGAATATCTGGGAAGTGACTGGATTGTCAGTTAAAGATGCGATTGATTTCTTTGGTCAGTTGGAAATGAATGTCACTCAAACTCATATTGCTGAACAAATATTGAAGGAAATCAACGCAAGACTTAATTTTCTTAAAAACGTTGGGCTTGAATACTTGACTCTATCAAGAGCGGCAGGAACGCTTTCCGGAGGTGAGTCACAGAGAATCCGACTCGCGACGCAAATCGGATCCGGTTTGGTGGGCGTACTTTATATATTGGATGAGCCAAGTATAGGTCTGCATCAAAAGGACAATCAGAAATTACTGAAGACTTTACGCAATCTGACAGATTTGGGCAATACGCTTTTAGTTGTGGAGCACGATGAGGAAACCATAATGGAAGCTGACTATATATTGGACCTTGGACCGGGTGCTGGGGAACATGGAGGCTATATCATAGCCGAAGGAACAATCGATGATATCTTGGCTTCAGAAGCGTCGATTACAGGTCAGTACCTGTCAGGACGAAAAAAAGTGGAAGTGCCTCAGTCGCGTAGAATTTCAAATGGTAACACAATTTCGATAATTGGGGCAACCGAAAATAATCTTAAAAACATCAATGTTGACATACCACTTGGTGTCCTTTGTGCAATTACTGGAGTCTCCGGGTCAGGCAAAAGTACATTGATCAATGAGATATTATACAAATCATGTGCCATCAAAATAAACCATAGCAGGATGAAATCCGGTAAGCATGAAGATATTCTAGGACTTGAACACATCGACAAAGTTATTGAAATCGACCAATCTCCAATTGGAAGAACTCCTAGATCCAATCCAGCCACATACACTGGAGTCTTTGATCATATCAGGGATTTGTTCGCTCAGACCCCCGAGGCAAAAATCAGAGGGTATCAAAAGGGAAGATTCAGTTTCAACGTCAGCGGTGGACGATGTGAGCACTGTAAAGGTGATGGAATCATTAAAATTGAAATGCACTTTTTACCAGATGTTTATGTACAATGTGATGTGTGTAAAGGAAAGAGATATAACAGGGAAACCTTGGAAGTCAAATATAAAAACAAATCCATCTCAGAAGTGTTGGATATGACTGTTGAAGAAGCGCTTGAGTTTTTCACCAACATACCTCGAATCAAACGTAAACTGAAGACTCTACACGATGTCGGTCTGGATTATATAAGGCTCGGTCAACCCTCCACGCAACTTTCTGGTGGTGAAGCCCAAAGGATCAAACTCGCTACAGAGCTCAGCAAATTGAGTACGGGTAAGACTTTATATATCCTTGACGAACCAACCACAGGTCTTCACACTGCGGACGTCCACAACTTGATCGAGGTGCTCCAAAAACTTGTGGATGCAGGGAATACGATGGTAGTGATCGAGCATAATCTGGACGTCATAAAATCCGCGGATCATATAATCGATCTAGGTCCTGATGGTGGAGACAAGGGCGGCACAGTAATTGCGACAGGAACACCAGAAGAAGTTTCTAAAATCAAGAAATCCTACACAGGTGCTTATTTGAAAAAAATGCTTAAGAATTGAAAGAGGTAGTCTAATGCCCAATGACACTTTTGAGGTCAAGGAACATATCAAAGAACAATTGAAAACCGTGCCTCAACTTCCGGGTGTCTATATAATGAAGGATGCTTCTGGTGAGATCATATATGTTGGGAAGTCAAAACTTCTGAAAAACAGATTAAGTTCATATTTCAGGGGTTTCAGTAAGCACCTTCCCAAAACTCAGACTATGGTTGTAAATATTGCAACGTTCGAGTATATTCTCACCGATAGTGAAATGGAAGCACTTATTTTGGAAGCCAATCTAATCAAGAAGCATTTGCCGAGATTCAATATCCTTCTCAAGGATGATAAGAATTATCCTTATATTGTCATTACAATGGGAGAGGATTTTCCGCGTGTATTCATGACCAGAAATTATCAAAAAGGGGCATACAAATATTTCGGTCCTTATACGAGTACAGAACAGGTTCGTATTACCCTTGAAGTAATTCAGACCATTTTTCCAATCCGAGAATGCAACAGAAAAATCACTGAAAAAATCGATCGCCCTTGCTTGAACTATTTTATCGGAAGATGCGCAGGGGTTTGCAACCATATGATCACCAAAGAAGCGTATGGAGAATACATTCAAGCGATCATTCGTTTTCTTAATGGTGACAAAGAGTGGTTGCTCAAGGAATTGCAGGAAAAAATGGCGAGTGCTGCTGTTGATTTGAGATATGAGGATGCTGCACAATATCGGGATCAAATCATGGCACTTAAAGCTTTGAGTGAAAAACAAAAAGCACTTCAGACCAACGATAAGAATCAGGATTACATCTCGCATTACAGCTTTGAGGAGAAAACATGCGTGATGTTGTTTCAGGTCAGAAACGGAAAGATAGAGGGGCGTGAATCCTTTAATGTGGCCAATGCGGATTATGTCCCTGCTTCTGAATTGTTGAGTTCGTTTATCACTCAGTACTATTTGGGTTCAAGTGACATTCCAAAGGAAATCTATTTGTCGGATGAAATTGATGGAATGGAACTCTACAGTACTTGGCTCAGTAAACTCAGCGGGCATAAAGTAGGCATCACCGTGCCCGTCAAAGGGGAGAAAAAAAAGACCATAGAATTGGTCGAAAAGAACGCAAAAGAATATATTATGAAGTTTCAAACCCGAATCGAAAAAGAACTATCATTTAGAAACAAAGCGGAGAGTGAATTGCGAAATATGTTGGAGCTTCCCGAAAATATACCTTTGAAACGGCTTGAAGCTTATGACATCTCAAATACTTCCGGTGTATACTCAGTGGGAAGCATGGTTGTATACGACAACGGCGTGAAAAAACGTAGTGACTATAGACGGTATCGTGTTAAAACTATAGAAGGACCCAATGATTATGGCTCCATGCAAGAAGTTTTGTACAGACGATTCAAAAGGGGACTTGAAGAACAAAAAATCGCTGATGAAACTGGTAAGTCATTCTCGATATTCCCTGATTTGATTTTGATTGATGGCGGTAAAGGCCATGTGAATGCTGTCATTGATATACTCAATGCACTTGATATTCATATTCCTGTTGCAGGTATGGTCAAAGATGACTATCACAAGACTGATGATCTTTATTTCAATGGGACTCTGAGGAATATTAAAGAAAAAAACAGTGCCTTCAGGTTGGTCAGCGAAATCCAGGATGAAGTGCATAGATTCGCAATTGAGTACCACAAATCATTAAGATCCAAAGAAATGGTTCATTCAATTTTGGATGAAATCGAAGGCATCGGCGAGAAAAGACGAATCGCACTCATGAAACATTTCAAATCAATCGATGCCATACAAAATGCCAGTGTTGAAGAGTTGCTGGAAGTCCCGGGACTCAATAAAAAAGTGGCTGAAAAAATTCAAGAATTCTTCAAATAAAGATGGTGAAAACCGTCTTTATTTTTGCTCTGAATATTACAAAAAATTATACAATAGAAAAGATTGTTAAAGACTATACAAACTAAAACGTCTATGTTATAATCTTAATCGATGAGTTAATTTATTAACAAATAAGTTATGACCTAGTAAACAACTAGGAATTCGACAAAGCCCGGCGAGCTTTATCATTAACTTAAGGATGTATAAAGGAGGAACAATTAATGACCAAGAATTATCTAACTGAAGAGAAATTTGCGAAACTTCATGAAGTCATTGAATCACACAAAGACATGCAAGGTCCTTTGATGCCTATTCTTCATGAAGCACAGCATATTTTCGGAGCGATTCCACTCGAAGTACAAAAAACAATATCTGAAAAAATGAACGTACCATTGGCTGAAATTTATGGAGTAGTCACTTTTTACTCGCAATTTACCCTTGAACCTAAAGGTGAATTTTTGATCAGTATTTGTCTTGGAACGGCATGCTATGTAAGAGGTGCTCAACAACTTATAGACAAAGTCGTTGAATTGACAGGCGTAGGTGTTGGCAAAACTTCATTGGATGGTAAATACTCACTTGAAGCGACTCGTTGTATCGGAGCATGCGGACTCGCGCCTGTACTGACAGTAAACGAAGATGTGTATGGTAGACTAGTTGTTGCGGATATTCCTGGAATTATCCAAAAGTATAACGGTTAGATATTAGGAGGCATTAAATGAAATCATTAGCTGAACTTTCAAAATTAAGAGATGAAGCGCTTAAAAAAGTTGATATCAGAAAAGAACGTGTCGGCACAAGAATCGTAGTCGGCATGGCAACTTGCGGCATAGCTGCCGGAGCAAGACCAGTCTTGACTGCTCTTATGGATGAAGCCCAAAAAAGAGGTCTTGGTGATGTGACAATAACTCAAACCGGATGCATTGGCGTATGCAGATTGGAACCTTTGATCGAAGTGTACAAAGAAGGCGAAGAAAAAGTGACCTATGTTGAATTGACTGAGGAGAAGGCAAGAAGAATCATTGCTGAACATATAGTTAACGGAAACATAGTCAAAGAATATACAATCGGTGCAGTCGAATAGTCGTTGAAACTTATTAGGAGGTAATCAAATGGATTTTTATAGAGCGCATGTGCTTGTTTGTGGCGGTACAGGCTGTGTTTCTTCAGGATCGTTGACCATAGAAGAAATGTTCAATCAAGCATTGAAGGAAAGAAGCCTGGACAAAGAAGTCAAGGTAGTAAGAACTGGTTGTTTCGGACTTTGTGAAGCAGGTCCAATTTGTATCGTATATCCAGAAGGCTCTTTTTACTCAAGAGTTGAGCAAAAAGATGTCGAGAGAATTGTAGATGAGCATCTTTTGAAAGGTAGAATCGTTAAAGATTTGTTATTCGTCGATAAAGCAGCAAATGTGACTGAGATTGAGACTTCAATCAACAATGTCACTTTCTATAAGAAACAAAAGAGAGTTGTTCTTCAAAATTGTGGTGTAATCAATCCTGAAGTCATCGATGAGTATATCGCTTTTGACGGCTATCAGGCACTTGGTAAAGCACTTACTCAAATGAAACCGGAAGATGTCATCAATGAAATCAAACGGTCTGGACTAAGAGGCAGAGGCGGCGGTGGTTTCCCTACTGGACTCAAATGGGAATTTACCAGAAAATCAAAAGGCGACATCAAATATGTGGCATGTAATGCTGACGAGGGAGATCCGGGAGCATTTATGGACCGTTCGGTCCTTGAAGGAGACCCACACTCAATAATAGAAGCCATGGCGATAGCAGCATATGCCATCGGAGCTGAAAAAGGATATGTATATATCCGTGCAGAGTATCCTATAGCGGTTAAAAGACTCGGTATAGCAATTGCACAAGCTAAAGAAATGGGTCTATTAGGAGAAAGAATATTCGATACTGACTTTAATTTCGACATGGAAATTCGATTAGGCGCTGGAGCATTCGTTTGTGGTGAAGAAACCGCATTGATAGCATCAATAGAAGGCGAACGTGGAATGCCTAGACCTAAGCCACCATTTCCAGCAGAGAAAGGTATTTTCGGAAAGCCGACTGTAATCAATAACGTTGAAACATATGCATCAGTACCACAAATTATTTTAAAAGGTGCAGATTGGTTCACATCATTTGGTACTGAAAAATCTCCTGGCACAAAAGTTTTTGCACTTGGTGGAAAAATCAACAATACTGGACTTGTAGAAATTCCGATGGGTACTACACTCAGAGAAGTTATCTATGATATCGGTGGTGGCATACCAAACGGCAGAGCTTTCAAAGCTGTTCAAACCGGTGGTCCATCAGGTGGTTGTTTAACAGCGGATCATCTCGATACACCAATTGATTTTGATACACTCACAGCACTTGGTTCCATGATGGGATCCGGTGGTATGATCGTCGTTGATGACACAAACTGTATGGTGGACTTCGCAAGATTCTTCCTTGATTTCACGGTGGATGAATCATGTGGAAAATGTGTTCCATGTAGAGAAGGTACCAAAAGAATGCTTGAGATTCTGGAAAGAATCACTTCCGGTACTGGCACCATGGCAGACCTTGAGCAATTGGAAGAATTGGCATACACTATCAAAGATTCATCACTTTGCGGATTGGGTCAAACTGCTCCAAATCCAGTATTGTCGACACTTAAATATTTCAAGGATGAGTATCTTGCTCACGTTGTAGACAAAAAATGTCCTGCGGGCATGTGCCAAGACTTATTGTCAATCGTCATTTTGGACGAGGGATGTATCGGTTGTACAGCTTGTAAGAGAGTTTGTCCTGTTGATGCAATCAGCGGTGAAGTCAAGCAACAACACGTGATTGATCAGGCAATCTGTATCAAATGTGGCGCTTGTATCCCTAAATGTCCGAAGAAAGTTATTGTTAAACAGTAGTTCAGTAACTTAACAAGATTATAAGAAAGAGGTGTACGAATCGTGAGTAACGTATCTTTATCCATAAACGGTACCCAGTATGAAGTACCAAAAGAGTTGACAGTTTTAGAAGCTGCCAGAACTGTAGGCATTGATATTCCAACACTTTGTTTCCTTAAAGATATCAATGAAGTTGGCGCTTGCCGAGTTTGTGTGGTCGAGGTTGAGGGTGCAAGAGCACTTCAAGCTTCATGCGTGCTTCCAGTGAGAGAAGGCATGGTCATCAATACAAACAATAATAGAGTAAGAAAAGCGAGAAAAAGTACAGTTGAACTTTTGCTTGCAAACCATAATAGAGAATGCACAACTTGTGTGAGAAGTAAGAACTGTGAACTTCAAAGTGTTTCAGAAGAACTTGGAATCCGTGATATCAGATATTCTGGTGTCAAGAGAGAAGCAAGCTCTGATGATCTTTCACCATCAATCATCAGAGACTCAAGCAAGTGTATACTTTGCGGACGTTGCGTGAGTGCGTGTAAAAAGGTACAAGGAATCGGTATCCTTGATTTCACAAACCGTGGATTTGAAACCACTGTTGGACCAGCATTCGACATGAGCATGAAGGATGTACCTTGTATATACTGCGGACAATGTATGGTAGTTTGTCCTGTTGGTGCATTATCTGAAAAACCTAGTACTCAATTCGTATGGGATGTTCTTGAAGATAAAACCAAGCATGTCATTGTTCAATCGGCTCCGGCTGTTAGAGCGGCACTTGGTGAAGAATTCGGTTATCCAATCGGTACAAATGTAACTGGAAAACTTGCAACAGCACTAAGAAAATTAGGCTTTGACAAAGTGTTTGACACCAACTGGGCAGCAGATGTAACCATTATGGAAGAGGGCACTGAATTACTTGGCCGTATTCAAAATGGTGGTGTATTACCAATGATCACATCTTGTTCACCAGGTTGGGTAAGATACATTGAATTCCAATATCCAGAATTATTACCACATTTGTCTTCTTGTAAATCACCACAGAACATGTTTGGTGCTCTTGCAAAGAGCTACTATGCTGAAAAGCATGGTATCGATCCTAAAGATATCGTTGTAGTCTCTGTAATGCCTTGTACTTCCAAAAAATCTGAAATCGTCAGACCTGAACTTGAAGTCAAAGGTATGCGAGATGTCGATATTTCCATCACAACCAGAGAACTTGCACTCATGATCAAAGAAGCTAGACTTGAGTTCGATAAGCTTGAAGAAGGCACTTTTGACGCATTCATGGGCGATTACACTGGCGCTGGCGTTATCTTCGGAGTGACTGGTGGTGTTATGGAAGCTGCTCTTAGAACTGTAGCTGATGTTCTTTCAGGTGAAGATCTTGAGAATGTTGACTATGTCGCTGTCAGAGGACTTGAAGGCATCAAAGAAGCCACTGTGAACATTGGTGGATTGGATGTTAAAATTGCTGTTGCTCACAATACGACGAATGCAGGCATCTTGCTTGATAAAATCAAATCTGGTGAAGCGGATTACCACTTTATTGAAGTAATGGCTTGTCCAGGAGGTTGTGTCAACGGCGGTGGTCAGCCTATTCAACCTGCAAATGTAAGAAATGTTATCGATATTCGTGCGGAAAGAGCAAAAGCACTTTATTCTGAAGATGCGTCTTTATCTGTAAGAAAATCACATAAAAATCCAGAAATCAAAAAACTCTACGATGAGTATCTTGGCAAACCTAACAGCCATAAAGCTCATGAACTCTTGCATACACACTATGTATCAAGAGAAAAATTCCCATTATAATTCAAATTTTGGAAGCCGTCCCGATTGGGACGGTTTTCTTTTGTTTCATTATCAGCACAAATAGTTTAAAATAAGAATAAGGTCAATTTAGGAGGTCACAAGAGAATGTCCAAAACCATTGTAATATCACTTGAGGGCGGAGAAGGTGCCGGCAAAACATCAGTTATTGAAAAAATCAAATCTCATTTGGAATCAAGGGGAATATCACACATGATTACGAGAGAACCCGGAGGCGTTCCAATTTCTGAAAAGATAAGAGAAATTATTTTGGATAAAACGCACGATGAGATGGATCATAGGACAGAAGCACTTTTATTTGCTGCTGCAAGACGTCAGCACTTGATTGAAAAAGTGATTCCGGCAATAGAATCTGGCATCGAAGTAGTCGTTTTTGACCGATTTGTGGACTCATCTATGGTATATCAAGGCTTTGTCAGAGGAATAGGCGTTGATGAAGTCTATCAAATGAATCTGTTTGCCACTGAAGGCTTTTTACCGGATTTGACTCTATATCTGGATTTGGATCCGGAGATCGGGCTGGCAAGAATCAACTCGAATCCTGATAGAGAAATCAACAAATTAGATATGGAGACTCTGGAATTTCACAAATTGGTGAGAGAAGGATATTTGGAATTGGCGGGAAAATTTCCTGAGCGAATCCGAATAATCAATGCAGAAAACAGTATCGAAGAAGTCTGTGAAGAATCCGTAAAAGAAATTGAAGTATTCCTTTAAAGATGCTATAATGTAAGAAATTATTGTTAAAATATTAACTTAATTTCACAGTATTTTACGCTATTACGCACAAGGAGGCAAATATGCAGATAAAATACATAGCAGACGTTATAAACGCTGAGATTCTTGCTTTCAAACAAGGTATGGAGCACGAGGTGGTCACTGCCTTTGGATCGGATTTGATGAGTGATGTGCTTGCCTATGTAGAGGAAGACACATTATTGATTACTGGACTCATCAATCAACAAGTCATAAGAACAGCAGAAATGCTGGATTTGAAAGCTATTTTGTTTGTTCGTGGAAAGACCCCATGTAGCGAGGTCATTGCGCTTGCAGAAGAAAAACAAATACTTTTGATGATGACACGAGAATCTTTATTTACTGTTTCAGGGATATTGTTTCAACATGGACTTAGAGGCATAAAAATTTAAGGGGACTCTATGAACACGTATGAAAAGGATGAAAAAAATGTAGCGCTAAAGTTACATTATGATGTAGCAAACGACGATTTCTCCAGAGCGGGTGAGGCATCGAGCAAGATCAAGAAAATGCTTAAACAGCTGGCCATAGATGCCAATATCGTCAGACGCGTCGCCATTGCGACTTATGAAGCTGAAATAAACCTCGTGATCCACTCCAATGGTGGCAATATCGAGGTGTTTATTAAATCGGATCGTATAGAAATTTATGTGGAAGACTGTGGACCAGGTATAGAAAATGTCGATCTCGCCATGACACAAGGATTCTCCACAGCGACAAATGTTGCAAGAGAAATGGGCTTTGGAGCTGGTATGGGGTTGCCTAATATGGAAAAAATGAGTGATGTTTTCATAATAGAATCAGAACTGGGGACTGGAACCAACATAAAAATGATTGTTAAGTATGAGAACATATAAAGGGTAAATTTGAGTATTGGAGGAACTGATGGAAAAGACTTATTGGCATTCAGTTGTTCTTGAAAAAGATTATTGCAATGGATGCACACATTGTTTGGACCGTTGTCCGACACAAGCCATCCGTATTGTCGACCATAAGGCAAAGATTATTGAATCTCGTTGCATAGATTGCGGCGAGTGTTTAAAAGTATGCCCATATCACGCCAAGGGAGCACTTGTCAGTAATCTAGAAATCATAAAAAAGTTCAAATACACTGTGGCATTACCCGCAATCTCATTCTATGGTCAATTTTCAATGGAATATGACATGAACACCGTTTACAATGCACTTTTGGAACTTGGCTTTGATGAAGTATATGATGTTGCTCATGCCGCTGAACTCTTATCTGTCTACGAAAACAGGATACTTGATAAGGCGCATCTGAACAAACCAATGATTTCAACATATTGTCCCGTCATCACAAGACTGATTCAAATCAGATTTCCAGCACTGATCGATCATATCATCAAACTTGAGGCGCCTATGGAAATAGCTGCGAGAGCCATTAAGAAGAGGTTGATCAGTGAAGGTTATGATTATGATGATATTGGAATCATATATATTACGCCGTGCCCTGCCAAGGTGACCAGTATAAAAAGTCCCATTGGATTGTCCAGTTCATTCATTGATGAAGCCATCTCCACTGAAGAAATCTATTACAAAGTCATGAAAATTATCGATAAAGTAGAACCTAAAAAACAGTTGCAGAATTCTACCGGCAAAGGGATCGGCTGGGGCCGTGTAGGTGGACAAAGTTATGCCATGGAAATTGAGGATTATATCGCTGTCGACGGTATCGAAGAAGTTATAAAAGTCCTTGAATCCATGGAGCTCGGAAAACTGGAGTCTTTGGATTTTTTAGAGGGTTATGCGTGCATCAATGGATGTGTCGGTGGTCCACTTAATGTTGAAAACACATTTATAGGAAAAAATCGCATTCGTAAACTCACCAATTTATACGGCATGAATGAGCCGATCAATATTGATATTGAACTCACTCCAGAGAACATGGAGTGGGATTTACCTATCGAACCTATGCCAATATTCAAACTCGACAAAGACTTTAAGAAAGCACTTGAAAAAATGTCTCAAATAG
>JAWSUW010000065.1:0-18577 GCA_033549245.1 Bacillota bacterium
GTCTTGCATGGAGGCACGCCTGTGAAAAAAAGAAATGAGATGGTGGAGCAATTCAATGGAGAGCATTATATTCCCTATATGGTACTCTCACTAAAGGCAGGTGGCGTTGGACTCAACCTGACTAGTGCCAATCATGTCATTCACTTTGACAGATGGTGGAATCCGGCTGTAGAAAATCAGGCTACGGACAGAGCATTTAGAATTGGTCAGACAAAAAATGTCATGGTGCACAAATTTGTCACTAAAGGCACCATTGAAGAAAAGATTGATGCTATTATTGAAGGGAAACAGAAGTTGTCTGGCGATCTATTAAGTTCTGGTGGCGAGCAATGGATTACGGAATATAGTAATGATGAGTTGATGAATCTGTTTTCATTGGACGGTGATGCATAATGAGTTATTATGGATATCCAAAGCACGAATCAGTTGCTGAAAAAAAAGCGAAAGCAATCAGGGCAATTGAAAAATTAAAGAAGAAGAATCCTGACATTGAACCTGTAATCATAGAAGGACGAACGATTGCGAAAAGTTGGTGGGGGAAGGCATGGAATACGAATCTGGAAAGTTATGCCGACTATCGAAACCGCATTGCAAGGGGTAAAAGTTATGTCAGCAACCATGCTGTTCTGGATTTGAAAATCTCCAAAGGATTAGTTGAAGCGATTGTTCAAGGGAGCAGAGCGAAACCCTATGATGTTAGAATTTCAATTGATACACTAGATGGTGATAAATGGGAGCAGGTCACTTCACTTTGTAATCATAGAATCGATTCACTGGAGCAACTGATTGAAGGAAAATTCCCCAAAGCACTTGAGGTGTTGTTTACGAAGCGGGATTACGGCATGTTTCCATCTCCTAAAGAAATCCATTTTGATTGTAGTTGCCCTGACTGGGCGAGCATGTGCAAGCATGTGGCTGCTGTTCTATATGGAGTTGGTGCAAGACTCGACCAAGATCCCATGCTTTTTTTCGAGCTCAGGAACTTGGATGGACAAGAACTTGTCAGAAAATCAATGGAGCAAAAACTGGAAAGCATGCTTAGAAATGCAGGGAAACAAAGCAAACGTGAAATTCCAGAAGAGGATATTTCAGATCTGTTTGGCTTTTAGAGGGAATATGAAAAATCACGTGAGAGTCTGTAAACAAGACTTTCACGTGTTTTTTGATCTTGTGTGACACATGAGCGCCACCCGGTTAACGCCGTAGGCGTACCAGGTACCCAGACGGCGGTAATCAGATGTATTAGCTTGAAACAATTGAACAGCACCCTAAAAACGTTGAAATTCAAGCCTCCATATTTGAACTTAAATATATTGTATTTTTTTGTACACAAATGTAAAATATATTTGAACAAGTTCAAATTGAAAGGACGATATTATGAAAGCGATGTTGAAAGATGTAATTAATGCAAGCAAGAGACCAAACATATTTGAATATACTGGCCAACCGTTTTGGAATGATCCTCATATTTCCAAACAGATGCTTGCCGTACATATTGATCCAAATAGTGATGCAGCCAGTCGAAACGCCAAGGCAATCTTGGAAACAGTTAATCACCTTTTCGAAGTGGGTGTTTTGAAGAAAGGTATGAGGATTTTGGATCTGGGCTGTGGACCAGGATTATACAGTGAGATGATCAATGAAAGAGGCGTCAGGGTTGTTGGTATTGACTGCTCTGAAAATTCCATTCATTATGCAAAAGAAAGAAGTGAAAGATTGGGTTTGGGAATTGAGTATCATCAGATGGATTTTTTTGATATGAAGTTTGATAACGAGTTTGATGTGGTGATGCAGATCTATGGAGAAATGAATACTTTTTCGCCCGAGAATAGAGATCGATTGTTTTCGCTAATCAATAAAGCACTTAAAGACGGGGGACATTTTGTATTTGATGTAACCACCAGAGCTGCTCGGGACATTGATGGACCTAAGAAAAATTGGTATGCCGCTCCAAGTGGTTTTTGGAGTGGAGTAGAACATATTGTACTTGAGCAATCTTTTGACTACCCAGAAGAGTCGACTTGGGTGGATCAGTTTACCATTATCGAAGAAGATGGTGTCAAAGTCATCAGAAATTGGTTTAAAGACTATGATCTGGAAACCATAAAAAAAGTGATCAGTGATAATGGATTTGAAACAATTTCACATTGGGGTGATTTGACTGGTAAGGAATGTCAAGAAGATGATCAATGGATTGGTTTGGTTGCAAGGAAAATATAATTGTGTGTAATTGAGGTGTCTTTTGGAGGATCACTATGAAAAGTGAAATGTATCCTATACTCGAATTTGATGGCGAATCAGAAAACATCATTGAGCCATCAGGATTTATTAAACCCATTGAAATGTCAGAACATGTTGTTATGTGTTTCTACAGCGAAGTGATTGAAAGATTAATCGCTCAAGGAAAACTGAAGCCAATTAAAGAGCTATATTCACAAATTGGGCGACACCCTGTCTATGAACTGGAATATAATGAGCAAAAGGTGACGGTCTTTCATCCAGGCGTTGGTGCACCACTTGGGGCTGGATTGATGGAAGAGGTTATCGCACTGGGAGGAAGAAAATTCATTTCATGTGGGAGTGGAGGTGTCTTGAATAAAGACATAGCGGCCGGGCATATATTGGTTCCAACTTGTGCTGTTCGTGATGAAGGGACATCCTATCATTACGTGGAACCATCAAGAGAAATTGACGTGGACAAGGAAGCAGTCAATGCTATTGAAACAGTCCTAAAAGGTCATGGGTGCAATTACTTGTTGGTCAAAACTTGGACAACGGATTCTTTTTATAGAGAAACTAAAGATAAAATGACAAAACGAAAAGATGAAGGTTGCTTGGTGGTTGAAATGGAATGCGCATCCTTTAGTGCTGTCGCAAAATATAGAAATGTCGTTTTTGGGCAAATGATTTATGGTGGGGATGATATCAGCTGTGATGAATGGAATTCCAGAAGCGATGTGGACAGGAAATACATACGTGAAGCACTATTTTGGTTCGCAGTGGAAGCGAGTCTTCGTTTGTAAGTTTATGATTGAACCGCCGTTTGCGTACCTGGTACGCAAGCGGTGGTATTGGGTGAAAGAGGTTAAATTGCTTAACAAATGATAATGTATTTATACACAAACACGTGATTTCCCCTCAAAAACATACATTTTGCCGGGTATGGTTGTATAATTACAAGTTGTTTTTATTTGTAAGTATTCATAACTGAACATTATAAAGAATTTCAAGTGAAACACTGATGGATCAAATCAGTGTTTTTTTGTATGCAAAAATGCTGTGTTGTCAGTCGAATATACAGTGACTTTTTTGACATAAAAATAAATTTTTGTGGAGTTTCACAAATAGACCCTTTATCGATTGACGGAAGTTAATAGAAAATTTACAATATTCAATAATTGTTCACAAAAATTAATATTTTTTTGAAATGAGGAAAAAATGAAGCGAAATAAAAGCATTTTACAGTGGGCTGTATTTACATGTGCAGTTTTGATTTTTATAGTGATTATGGTGTTTTTGAATCAGCCGATTGAGGGACAGGCAGCTACTGCGGCGAGCAAATATTCGTTTGAAAGGGCTCGGGTTACTGAGATCATAGGTGAGAATGTCAGCCCGGATACTTGGACTGAAGGTTTGAGGCTTGGGATGCAGGAGGTCGTGGTTCGTATTGATAGCGGGCAGTACAAAGGGAAAGAGCTGTATGCAGTGAACTATCTGAGTGCCTACGGCAATATTGATCTGAAGGAAGGGACCAGGATCATAGTTCGGATGGACACCAATGAAGCGGGAGATCCGTTCGTCGTTTCGATCAGCAATTACAACCGCAGTTACATGTTGATTGGCCTTGTGGTTCTATTTGTACTTTTACTCATTTTGATAGGGGGTAGAAAAGGCGTTTCTGCTATTGCGGGTCTGTTTTTCACCATCATCAGTATCTGGTTTTTCTTGATTCCTATGATCAAAAGAGGCGCGTCACCGATTCCGACAGCGATTGTTCTTGTGGCCGTCACAACGTTCGTTTCGCTGATTGCACTCAACGGATTTTCCAAGAAGACTTATATCGCCATCGCAGGATGTGTGGGTGGCGTTACCATAGCGGGTTTGTTGGCTTATCTAGCTGGAATCGTGACTCCGATCAACGGATTCAATATGAGCGAAGCGGAGGAGTTGGTCCTCAGGGCTGCTGACGGAGGTCTGAAGGTGAGTGGACTGATGGTCAGCGGGGTGCTGATTGCATCGCTGGGGGCGGTCATGGACGTGGCACTCACTATTGCATCGGCCATATCGGAACTGCATGACATGAAACCAAAGGCTAAAATGAGTGAATTGTTCAGGTCAGGCATCAATATTGGTAAGGATGCCATGGGAACAATGGCGAATACATTGATTTTGGCATTTTCGGGTGCATCACTCAACATGCTGATCATGTTCAGGGTGTTTGATTATCCCTATATACAAATTTTCAACAGCGACCTCATGACCATAGAGATCATTCAGGGTCTTACAGGTTCTATCGGAATTGTTCTTACAGTCCCACTTGTTGCTATTTTGGGGGCATCGGCATTTGGGCACAAATAAATAATGGGGAAGGGGTATTACCTATGATCACATTCGTAAAGTGTTTTATGGATTCGTCCTAAAAGTTGGCGGGAAAGATAGTTTGAATTGTACATCCTATATTATGAAAAAAATGGAGGCATTCAATGAATATTAAGTTTAAGAGAGTTTTGAGCATGGTTATGGCGATCATGCTAATCGTTCCATCTGTGGTCGTACCAACGTATGCAGCAGATGTAAGCGTTGCGGATCATGTGATCATCAGCCAGGTATATGGCGGCGGGGGAAATAGTGGCGCAGTATACACAAATGATTTTATCGAACTTTATAATCCGACTGGAGCAACTGTGGACCTTGCAGGTTGGTCAGTACAGTATACGGGTTCAACAGGGATATTTGGGTCAACTAGTGTTCTTGAGTTGACAGGTGTTATTGAACCAGATAGCTACTATTTGATTCAATGTGCAGCTGGTGCAAATACTGAGCTATCAGCATTGCCAACTCCAGATCTTGAGGGAACTTTCACCATGTCAAGTAGTAAGGGTAAAGTTGCCTTAGTATCTGCAATAGAACCAATTACTGTTTCAACTACAGATTCTGAGACAGGTATAGTTACAGTGATAAAAGGTATAGATAATCCGACCGTCGTAGATTTCGTCGGTTTTGGTGCAGCAAATGAGTTTGAAGGTTCTGCACCTACACCAACACTTTCCAACTCGACAGCAGCCATCAGAAAAGTCGAAGGCGTTGATACCGATGACAACTCTGCTGACTTCATAGTTGGCGCACCATCCCCTAGAAACAGCACATATGGAACAGTTGAAACAAAGTGTGCACTTCCAACTGTGGATGTGGCATCAGGACTTGTGGATTATGGAACAGCTTTGACGTTTTCATCCACAACGGCAGATGCGACGATTGAATACAATACAGTTTCAGCATCCAGTGACACTTGGACTTCCGGTAACTCGGTGACTGTGGAGAATGACGCGACCTACTATGTCCGCGCTGTTAAAGAGGGCCTATTAAACAGCAATGTGGCCACATTCACTTATACTGTGGATTATCAGATTAAACTCAATATTTATCCAGAAGAAACAGACGTTGTATCAGGTGCTACGGTATCCATTACAACCAATGCGGAAAACGGAACCATATTCCATACATTTGAACCGGTTGCTTCCACCACAAGCGCAATCATTGCGATTGAGAATGTTCAAATTACAACCAGCAGTTTGGTGACGATTCAGGTCGAAGGCAACATTGGCGACACGGTCACACTGAGCACTTTCGCACTTGCTGAAGGAAGAATAATCAGTGATGTGGTTCAAAAGACATTCACAATCATTGATCCAAATGATGTGCCATCGATCAAAGAAGTCTTATTGCTTCCAGATGGAACAGAGAACGTATCGGTCAGAGGAATCCTCTCTTACTATGCGACGACATACGACAACCCGGTAATTCAATCCGTCATCGACGGTGAGATTTACTCGCTGTATGTATTTGGGAAAGTTCCTGATGGAGCTCAGATCGGTGATGAGATCAGACTCAAAGGTAAATTCGTTTATTACAACAAAATACCTCAAATAAGCAATATCACAGATTCTGCAATAATTGAACATCAGGCACCAATTCCTCCAGTTGAGATGACCATAGCAGAACTGAACGAACAAGGTTTGAATATGCTCACAAGAGTGGTCAAAATCAAAGACGTGACACTTGGCGCTTATAACGGAGGTGGCAGCAC
The DNA here is from genome assembly GCA_033549245.1 of Bacillota bacterium. Lineage (GTDB taxonomy): Bacteria > Bacillota > Clostridia > Peptostreptococcales > Acidaminobacteraceae > Fusibacter_D. The sequence continues at coordinate 6,308 of JAWSUW010000065.1, forward strand.
TCCAATCTCTGATGCAACGGGAACAATCAATATCTACAAAGCAGCGCCATACCCAACTCTTGTTGAAGCAGGAGATATTGTGGATGTTTATGCAATAGTCTCAAGGTACAATTCAACCGTTCAACTAGCCACAGGCACGGCAGAAGCAAATGGATTCAACACTTACGATATCGTCAACGACATTAAGAATCCACTTTTGACGCTTAATGATATTTACCCGGATGCGAAACCAAATCAGATCTATACGGTCTCGGTAAAGGCTGAAGACAACAAAGGTATCCAGGACGTTAAATTATCATACACAATCGATGTGGTGACAAAAGAAAACATCGTGATGTCTTACAATGAATCTGAACTTGTATATGAGTTCAACATTCCAGGCGAAGAAATCTTAATGAGCTCTGAGCTTATGACATTTACTGTGACTGCAACGGATATTACAGGACTTAAGACGACATCTGAAGAGGTGAGCGTCAAAATTGACAACAAACCTCAGTTTATAAGTCTAGTTCCTGCTAGAAACAGCGCCACAGATGAAAACAAATCCCCACTGATTCAAGTGACACTACTCAACGAGGGAGTAAATCCTCAGGTCAAGTTGACTCTTGTAAAGGGTGAGGAAATCATCTTAACAAATCAAGTGATGACTCCGGGAACAGTAGCGGGCACATATAGTTATCAGACAGGTACACTCACTGATGGCGGTTATGTGGCTACAGTGACTGTCGTCAGAGCAGATACGGGAACTGCTACAGAGACATGGAACTTCACAGTTGGAACGCCAGCGTTCAGACCATTCTTTGGTCAGCTTCACGCCCATACGGCAGAATACTCAGACGGTTCAGGCACATTGAACAATGCGCTCGATTATTTGAAGAACTTGAACGCGCTTGATAACGTGAACTTCATCTCCGTAACGGATCACTCCAACTATTTTGATGCAACTTCTGCGGCGAACCCAGCAGAAGCTTTAAACGACAAAACACAAATGACTGCTGCAAGTTTGACCAAATGGAATCAGTACGTTTCCACCATGGAAACCTACAATGAGACCAACATTGGCGAGACGGTGGCGCTCCCGGGCTTTGAAATGACATGGTCAGGCGGACCGGGTCACATCAATACGTTCAATTCGGACGGATTGATCAGCAGAAACAATTCGACGCTCAACAACAAAACCGGTGATGCCGGCATGAAATCCTACTATGAGACATTGATTGGAGACTCGGATCCTCTTGCGAACTTGTCCCAATTCAACCACCCGGGCTCGACGTTCGGTACGTTCTCGGATTTCGCATACTGGTCACCTTCTTATGACAACAAAATGGTTGCAGTGGAAGTGGGCAATGGCGAGGGCGCGATTGGTTCAGGCGGATATTTCCCAAGCTATACGGAATACACCAAAGCGCTCGATAAGGGCTGGCACGTATCTCCGACGAACAACCAGGACAATCATAAAGGCAAATGGGGTAATGCCAACACGGCAAGAACGGTCATCATAACGGATACGCTCAGTTCTGACGGCTTGCTCCAGGGTCTTAAAGATATGTCAGTTTACTCAACGGAAGACCAGAACCTCAATATCTGGTTTACTGTGAATGACAAAATCATGGGTAGCATTATTGATGAAGTGCCAACTGCGCCACTTCAGTTCACTGTGAATATTGATGATCCGGATTCTGGTGATATCATCTCAAAAGTGGAAATCGTGACCAACAGTGGACGCGTTGCGAGAAGCCAGACGTTCTCATCTACTTTGGTGGATTGGACTTTTGAACTTCCAGCGGTGCAAGGTTACTATTATGTGAGAGTGACTCAAGCGGATAAGAATATCGCGGTCACTTCACCAGTGTGGATCGGCCAGGCACCACGCGTGGGCATCAGCTCGCTCGAATCCAGTGCAAAAATGCCGGTTACGAATGAAACACTGAATCTTAAAACGACACTTTTCAATAATGAATTGAATTCAGTGACAATCACATCCATCAAGTACGAAGTCGGTGGTGAAATCATCAAGAGCGATACGATGGCTGAAGTGGTTGGAACTGCGGGCGTTTATCAAAACACTATCGAGTACAAACCTGTAACACCGGGCATTCAAAAGATTACTGTGACTGCAGCTATAATGGTGGATGGACAGGAAATAATATTTACACAAGATATCGAGATTAATGTTCGCGACAGCGAGAAACTGGTTTACATCGGTATCGATGCGAGCCATTACAATGAGTACGTCAGAGGCAATTACAAAGACAGCATGGGCAATTTCGCGGAAATGGCGATGGACTATGATGTTCGTGTGGTTGAACTGGAAACCAGCGAGGCACTGATCGCTGCGACACAAAATGACAAGTACGAGATGTTGGTCTTCACACCACCGACACGTCGTAACGGTAGCAACTTCTTAATTGGCTACAAGAACTACACTGATGAAGAAATATTGGCAGTAAAATCGTTTGCGGAATCGGGTAAAACGGTGATTTTGACAGGTTGGTCGGATTACTATGAGAATTACACCAAATATTCTGATGGTACGGCATACACATTGCCTCTTGACGAGCATATGTCCGCACAACAGAACAAACTGATTGCAGCACTTGGATCATCGCTTCGAATTTCGGACGATCAAATCCAGGACACTGTCAATAACGGTGGATCGGCTCAACGTTTATACCTTGAAAACTACAATCTCGACAACCCATTCCTCGCGAATGTGAAAGCGGACGAACAGGTTTACTCCAACTATGGTGGAGCATCAATTTATGCAGTTGGTACAGATATGTTGCCAACAAGTGCACTTCCAAGTTCAGTAAGCCCAATGGTTTACGGCTTTGTGACCAGCACTTCCTTGGATAGTGACAAAGATGGTACTACTGGAGTGACTGGCGTTACAGTACCTAAGTATGATGACATGCACATGGTTGCGGCTTCGGAAGTGGTTTCTTATGACTCCGGTAAAGAAGCAACAATAATCGTTGCTGGCTCGGCATTCATGAGCAACTTCGAAATTCAGACAACTCTAGACAGTTATGCGACACCTGCTTACAGCAACTATACTATTCTGGAAAATGTGGTACAGTCGGTGAATCCGATCGTAATCACACCAATTTCAGAAGTTCATGCGGCTGCTGAAGGCATCAAGTTTACTGTTGAAGGTATTGTAACTTCAAATGCTTCAGGATTTGATAAAGACACTGCGTTCTTTGACTCCATTTACATGCAAGACGCAACAGCTGGAATCAATTTATTCCCTGTGGCTGGAGATGTGAGAGCGGGACAGACTGTTCAAATTACTGGAACCACAAGTTCTTATAATGGAGAACGTCAACTTAATGTTGAGAAACTTACTATAGTGGATCCTACTATAAAAGCACTTCCAGAACCAAAAGCAGTGACTTCATCAGATATTTTGAATGCGACCTATCTTGGAAGCCTTGTCAAAGTCACCGGTAAAGTCACAGAAATCGGTCTTTCAAATGGCGTTGTGGAAAGCATCTATGTGAAAGACTCAAACGGCGATATTTGCAGAATATTCATCGATGGATACATCACAAAAGACGCGGTGATCGCAAACCTCAAAGTGGGTGCTGGCATAACAGCTGTAGGTCTTTCATCGATTGATGCTGAAGGATCTAGAGTGAGAATCAGAGACCGTGCGGACATCGCATGTACGGAAGCGGTTGTAGTTCCTACTCCGGATGATTCAGATGATGATTCTGAGCCTGCTGATCCTAAACCAGAACCTAAAAAGGATGAAATTACGGTTGGCAGCAATATGACTTCAGGCCAATTGGCATCAGCAATTCAAGCAGCTATGGAAAATTCTACAGAAGAACTTCCAAAGATCACTCTCGAGTTCGGGGATGATGTGGACAATATGACCTTAAATAGTGAAGTTCTTGATTCGATTGAAAATGGTAACGTTCAGGTTACGATCTCAAAAGCTGGCGTGAAATATGTCATTCCTGCTGAAGAACTTGGTTTAACTGAGTTGACAGCATTGCTTGGAGAGGGCGCACTGGAATCTGATACAGAACTGAATATCAGTGTGAACAAAGTGGATGCGGCTACTCGAGATGAAATCAGCGAATGGGCTGCGGCACAAGGCATGAAACTTGTTGGAAATCCGGTTGAGTTCAAAATGTCGGTTCGTTCCAAATCAACTGGAGAAAGCGTCAACGTCACAAAGTTCAACAATTACGTCGAAAGAGTCTTTGAACTTGGCTCAGACGTGAATATGGATGATCTTGCTACAGGCGTTTATGTGGATTCAAAAGGCAGAATGCAACCTGTACCAACAATATTCTACACAGAAAACGGTATCGTGTATGCATCGATCAAATCCATGACCAACTCGACCTATGCACTTGTATCACTAGACAGAGATGTCAAAGGTATTGAAGGTCACTGGAGCGAGGCTGTGATCCAAAAGATGGCCGACAGATTGATTCTTACCAATACGTTGGAATTTGAAGCAGACAAGGCCATCACAAGAGCGGAGTTTACAGACTATATTGTCAGAGCTCTTGGACTTTACAGAGAAGATCAAGAAGTGAACGGTAAATTCACTGATATTACTTCAGATTCCAATCTTGCGGGTTCAATCATTATCGCCAACAAATGGGGCATCGTTAACGGTTACATGGACCAAACATTCAGACCGGATCAAACGATTTCCAGACAAGAAGCAATGACGATGTATGCAAACGCTCTTCAGTATTTGGAAATTGAAACGGTTCACACCAATCGTTTGAATCAGTTTAGTGACAAAGATCTGGTAGCTGGCTGGGCTCACGCTTCAGTAATGACTGTTCTTGATAAAGAGGTTTTCAACGGTATGACAGAGACTACGCTGTCTCCACTTGGAACGCTCACTCACGCAGAGTCATTGCAAGCCATTTACAACTTGCTTCAAAAGAGTGGATTAAATGAATAATTGTTAGAATAAAAAAACACGTGAGAGTCTGTTTGTAAGACTTTCACGTGTTTTTATTTAATTGTTTTCTTGGAACTCAATGATGTAGATTCCTAATGACTTATTGTATTCAACCGAGTACTCAATACCTAATGAATCAAATACATTTTGGACCGGAATGGAATGCAACGTGCGTCTGACATTATTCATATCGTAATAGATCACACGATCAAATTGTTCATCAAACTCGTTGATCTGTCCGTGGGCAATGGACAGCAATTGCTCCATATCTTCAATAGATTTCATATACAGATCATTACCCAAAACTGTTCTATTTACCAAGACATTTTCTGTGAGCGGAATCTTGTTGAGATTACTGCCAGATCTGACATAGATGCTGTCATTATCAATTTCTTTGTAATGTTTCAGATTTCCAAATCGAGATAGAATGCTGTGGATCAAAACGAGTGATTGCTCATTGGTTGCGGACAATTTTGGTGCGTACTCATTGTCTCCAACACCATTGATGAGCATATTGACTTTCGAGATGTAGATAGATTCCTTTGCCCAATCACTGATCTGATTATGATCACTGAAAGGGGATGAATCCGAACTGCTTGTATCGAGTGAGACGCCTGAAAGCATCAACGTCTTGACGACAAATGCCGCCATTTGCTCACGGGTCAAAATGATATCCGGACCAAATTGTTGATTTCCAATGCCTGAGGTGATCTCTATTTGAGCGGCTTTGAGTGCATGGATATCACTTGTGTCAGTAAATGACAGATTCGAAGATAAGACAACCTCAGTTCCACTTAAAGACTCATAGAGTTCAACCATGAGGTAGACAAACCTGAGTCTTGTGATGCCACTTTTGAAGGATTCAAATGCTGAGGTTCTGTATATTCCATTGATCTTGAGTTCCTCAACTTTGTTCAGAGCCCAACTTGATGGTTCTGATGTTAACTCAGCATCTGCCCTTGTGCTTTGAAAAATGTGACCATTGTCGATTTGATCAACAGTTGGGACTTTTTCAAAATCAATATTGTTGAGTTTGAAATAAAGTGAAATGTTTTTATCGTCATCATGCCCGAAAATTTTATCGTATAGAAAAATTGAAATGCCATCACATTTCAAAAGTGCTTCTTTGTTTATTCGGTACTTGATCATACTTTCTGTAGATGACACCAGCTTGAAATTATTGTAAATCATTAGTTGATCTCCAGAAGGAGGATTAAAAAATGAAGTGGCAACAGTTTCAATTCCATCATTATAAGTGGTGACCAATTCACCACCGGAATACAACACGGTTATGATGTAATCGTCCTCAGTCTCATAGATAAAAGTGCCATCAATAACGACAGCTCCAGGAAAAAAACTGCGCGACAGTTCAAAACTCAATCCGTATCGGGATTCAGCGTCAATCAGATCATCAGCGTAGGTTAGAGTACTGAATAATATTAATAGTAGAATTATGAATAATATTGATTTTCTAATCAAATGCGCCTCCTACCTTGTCGAACCGCCGTTTGCGTACCTGGTACGCAAATGGCGGTAACAGTGTTATTGCTTTATCCAAGCGCCACATCAAGAATCATCATGACTGTGAAACCCAGCATGGCACCAATTGTTGAAACGTCTGTGTTTGAGCCACCTTCTTCTCTTTGAGCTTCCGGAATCAACTCTTCAACGACGACATAGATCATAGCACCTGCGGCAAATGCGAGGGCATAAGGCAGTATAGGTTTCATGGTGACAACGGCCAGTGCACCTAAAACGCCGGCGATTGGCTCGACTATTCCTGATGCTTGACCATAAAGAAATGCTTTTTTTCTACTGAAACCTTCTCTCCTGAGAGGGATGGAAACTGCCGCTCCTTCAGGGAAGTTTTGAAGACCGATACCAATTGCCAGTGCAACTGCGCCAGCAAGTGAAGCGGATCCGCTACCTGCTGCCACGGCACCAAATGCGACTCCCACCGCTAGACCTTCGGGGATGTTATGAAGAGTGATCGCCAAAACCAAAAGGACACTTCTTTGCCAATTGGTTTTAACGCCTTCTGCCTGTTCTGTTCTTAGTCCTAGGTGTAAGTGGGGGAGCAGTTTATCCACTAAAAACAAAAATGCACCACCACCGAGGAATCCGATTGCCGCGGTTATATAAGCCGTTTGTCCGAGTTCCTCGGCCATATCTATTGCCGGTGCCAGGAGTGACCAAAACGACGCCGCAATCATGACTCCGGCGGCAAATCCCAACATGCCGTTGAGTACGGTCTTATTGATGGATTTGAAGAAAAACACTAGGCTTGCGCCGAGGGCTGTGACTCCCCATGTGAAAAGTGTACCTATGAGTGCTTGTGTGACAGGGTTGAATTGTTCAAACCATACGATCATGTGAACCTCCCTTTGCGTTAATAATAATTAATTATATCACATTATCAATTACAGTTTAAAATGATAAAATGGTAAATGAAATCCGTAAGAAATTCGTAAGATTTGTATCGAATGTTAGTTAAGGTTTATAGATTAAACTGATTATAGGACTTAGGAAAGGAACGTGTTTATGACGGCGTTAAAGATACTCGTGGTGGACGACGATGTGGAAATTGCACGTGCACTGGAAATGCTTCTGAAGCGGGAAGGATACGATGTGATCAAAGCCCATGATGGCATGCGGGCACTTGAAATTGTGGAAAGTGAGCCGATTCATCTCATCCTGCTGGATGTGATGATGCCAAAACTGGACGGACTATCGGCGACTCTCAGAATCAGGGAAGGTAAAAATATTCCCATCATCATCTTGTCAGCGAAAACTGAGGACTCTGATAAAGTGCTTGGACTTTCAATGGGAGCGGATGATTACGTCACAAAACCATATAATCCTCAGGAACTTCTGGCACGGGTCAAAAGCCAGTTGAGACGCTATATGGAACTTGGAGCCCACCATGATGGTGGTCGTGATGGAGTGATTCGAAATGGAGGTTTGATCCTAGACCGTCAAACCATGCAGTTTTCAGTGGATGGAGACTCAGTCAAACTGACGGGAAAAGAGTTCGGAATCATGGAACTGTTGATGTCACATCCGGGTGTTGTTTTTTCATCTGAAAAGATATATGAACGCGTGTGGCAGGAATCCGCTTATTCGGTCGAGAACACCGTCATGGTACATATCCGTAGAATCAGGGAAAAAATCGAGATCAATCCTAAGGAACCAAATTATTTGAAGGTGGTGTGGGGTATTGGTTACAAAATTGAAAAGTTCTAGATATCATATACTATTGAAACTACTGGCATTCTTGATGATTGCACTCTCTTTGAGCACGGCTTTTGTTCAGCTTATTGATATGGATCTTACAGACATACCGATTGAGACGATTATTGAACCAGACAGCAGTGTCTATAATTCAGAGTCTTATTCAGGTGTTTCGTATGATCAGATTGAGTGGACAGAGATGAGGAGTGAAGCGATTCGTAAAGCTCAAATCTTTGTCATCAGTATCATTTTAGCGATTATATTGCTGATTTATCTGACCTTTGTGGTTGGCAAAAAGGGTGAGGATGGAAAAGTTGAACTCACATGGCATGACAGAATTCCAAGTGATGTACTGATGGTAGCATATGCTTGTCTTTTTCCGGTATGGGTTTCGGCTGTGGGAAGTGTTTTAAGCAGACATAATTACTCTTTGAACCAGTATAGATGGGCGCTTGGAGCATCCGGTGTCGTGACTTTCCTTTTCATTTCAGCATTGGGGGTTTACTATGTCACAACTGTGAAACAGATCAAAGCAAAGACGTTCATAAAAAAGAGCCTTTGGTTTCGAGTCGCATACGGGATTTACGATTTACTCAAAAGCTTATTTGACGGAAGGGCTTTCAGTAAAAACGGGCTCACAAATTCTTTGTTCAAGAGACAACTTGTGTTTGTCGTTGCAAGCGCATTCATGGTTTTCCTTATGTTTTTATTTTTGATGGCACCACCACTCATGATTCTGCCTCCTATAATGGAAGGCATTATCATCTACTGGTTCATCAAAGGCAATAGAAAGACCTATGAGGCCATTGACAAAGGGTTCAATGACAGTCTGGAAGAACAAATGAAGGCTGAACGCATGAAGATCCAGCTGATCACAAATGTTTCGCATGATCTTAAAACGCCACTGACTTCTATCATCGGCTATGTGGATCTGCTTTCAAAAGAACCGCTGGAGGAACCTGCTAGGGAGTTTGTTGCGGTCTTGTCGGAAAAGTCGGATCGTCTGAAGCACATCGTCTCAGACCTGTTTGATCTGGCGAAAAGCACCACTGGCAACATACAGGTGGACCTTGAGGAGCTTGATCTGAAGCGATTGATCCAGCAGACTATGGGGGATTTATCAGACGAGATTGAAAAATCGGGTTTGGAGTTCAAAATGCAGTTACCTGATGATGCGGTGATGATCCAATCGGATGGTAAAAAACTTTATCGAGTATTCATGAATTTGCTAAGCAACGCGCTCCAATATGCACTGACTGGAACAAGAGTCTATGTGACCATGGAAGTTTTGGACGGCACTGCAAAAGTTTCCATTAAAAATATAGCAGGATATGAAATGACTTTTACTGAAGAGGAAGTGCTTCAGCGGTTTACCAGAGGCGATCAAGCGAGAACTTCTGAAGGCAGTGGTCTCGGACTTTCCATAGCGGAGAGCTTCACCCACGTTTGTGGGGGCAAGTTTGAACTGGTGATCGATGGGGACCTGTTTAAAGTGAATGTATCGTTTCCTGTAAAATAAAAAACCGCCATTTGGGGTCCTGGACCCCAAATGGCGGTTTTTTGATTAAATCCCTTTTTACTTGGATAAATATATAGTGTAGGCCATTCAACTAGTTTAGGAGGTTTTTATGACTACTGAAGTATTAAAATCAAAATGGAAACAAGTCAAAGGAGAAATAAGAACCAAATGGGGCAGATTAACCGATGACGAAATCGATGAAGCTCAAGGAAACTATGAGCAATTGGTTGGAAAGCTACAAGAAAAGTATGCTGAGAAAAAAGAAGAAGTAAAAAAAGATTTTGATCAGTGGCTTGAAAGTTTATAAGCACTTTTTGAATCTGTCATAATGAAGACTTGTGTCCAGAGCACTGATTATTTGAATCAGTGCTTTTTTAATTACAATTTTTGTTATAATTGAATATATAAATGATAAAATTGGAACGACTTGTAGCAGCTCTAACCGCCATTTGGGTACCAAGTACCCAAATGGCGGTTATTTTTAGTTTAGGAGATTCCGTACTTTTTAAGTTTTCTATATAGTGTGGCAATACTTATTCCCAGATGCTCTGCTGCAGCTTGTTTTCCGGGGGTGCTCCAACCGAATTGATCGAGTGTATGAGTCAATTCAATGAGTTCAGCGTTTTTCACAGCATCTTTGAAGCCACCCGGCTTGAGATCGGTTGCGGATGGTCTACTTATTTGTTCTTGTTTGGCCTTGAGTATCCTTTGTGGTAGACTGCCAGCGGTTATGGAGTCGGATGTTTCCACATTAACGGCATATTCGATTGAATTTTCCAGTTCACGAATATTTCCAGGCCATTTGTAATGACTGAGAATATCCAGAGCTTCATCAGAGATGTGTGCGATGGACTTGTTCAGTCTCTTGGCGTATTTATCGAGGAAGTACATACTGAGGTCAAATATGTCCTCGGGTCTTTCTGAGAGGGGAGGAAGATTCAGTGGTATAACATTGAGTCTGTAATAAAGGTCTTCCCTGAACTCCCTGTTCTCAATCATTGATTCCAGATTTCTATGGGTTGCTGCAATTATTCTCACATCGATTGGAATGGTTTTGTTGCCACCGACGCGCTCGATGGTTCTCTCCTGGATCATTCTCAGAAACTTGGACTGTATGAAAAGTGGGATATCGCCGACTTCATCGAGGAATAGTGTGCCTCCAATGGCCATTTCACATTTTCCGGGCTTTCCTCCACGACGTGCACCTGTGAAGGCGCCCTCCTCATAACCGAAGAGCTCACTCTCAAGAAGTGGCTCAGGAATAGCGGCACAGTTCACTGCTATGAATGGTCCGTTAGACCTGATGCTTTCATAATGGAGTGCACGTGCGAACAATTCCTTACCAGTTCCACTTTCACCTCGTATCAGCACGCTGGAATCGCCTATTGCCACTTTTCGGGCCAATGATTTCACCGATTCTATTTCAGTGCTATTGCCGACTATATCTTCAAAAGTGATGGGTTGATTGCCTGTAGTGGTGAAGTTTTTGGCAAGATAAGTGATTTCCTGTGCGCTCTTGAACGATAATACCGTGGCACCTGAGAGTGTTTTTTTGTTGACAGGATGAGCAGTCAGATAGACTGGAATTTTCTTGTTCTGAATTTTGATTTCGACTTCCTTGTCAACAAATGACCTGTTGTGATCGACTATGTCATTGATCACAGCTGGGGAAAGGAATTCCCTGATATGTCTTCCAATCAGGTTTTGATCGTCAAGACCCATGAACTTTTTGAGCGAATGATTGACTTGCTCGATATTGCCATTGTAATCCACTGCCATGACTCCGTCGTGAACAGCATTCAGAATAGCAATATTCTTTTTAAGAGCATCCTCCAGCATGGTGGAGTTATGCTCAGCTTCAAGTTTGCTGGAAATGAGATAGCTGAGTTGTTCAACGAACTGAAAGAAAAGTCGGTTGCTCACCAATCGGCTTTTTTGTTCTATGTCGAAGGCAACCAGCGCCAGCCCTCCAATGACAACACTATCTACGGTAATTGGTGCATAAATAGCAGCTGTTTTTCCACAAGTTCCCCCGCTAGGACAATCGAGACAGGCGATGTCTATACCTGGATCATCCACAGAAACGGTTTTGTTTTTCTCCATGACATATCTGAAGACGTGATGGTTGACGATGGTTTTCCCGACGGAATCCTTATAACGGTCGGTTCCAGAAACCCTAAGATAATTTCTATCAACGATAGTGATTTCAAGTCCGAACAAACTGGCCATGATTTCAGAGATATTCTGCATAAAATCGGTGTGCTCTGCAAGATTAATCATATTTACCCCCCAGTAAATCAGTTTAAATTGATAATTGTTTTAATTATAGCACATAAATTCAATTGTATATTGATAATTAAGTGAGAAGTTTATCAATTCTGATAATTGCGAAAATGATAAATTTATCAAACCCAAAATTCACAATAACATCTACAAACATCATAATCAAGTAATTGCAATGGTGATAAACAATATTAAATGGATATTCAATTTTGGTATGGTTCTTGCTCTATTAGAGGTAACAGCAAAAATGGATGGAGAGGATGAGAAAATGATAAATTTAGCAGAAGGATTGGTAGCATCA
>JAWSUW010000066.1:0-18068 GCA_033549245.1 Bacillota bacterium
ATCAGGAAAGAGAGATTTTAAATGTCTATTCATGTGATTTGTTGAGTTGGGTTATGGCCAAAGGCAAACATGACACTGCTTGGATTACAGTTCAGACACATAGTAATATTCTGGCAGTGGCTTCTTTACTTGATTTTTCATGCATTATTATTCCTGAAGGTATAACCGTGGAAAAAGAGACAATAGATAAAGCTGATGAACAAGATGTCGTACTCCTCACGACTCCACTAGAGGCTTATGAGATTTTTAAGATCTTATATGAAGAAGGCGTGAAGTAGTGAAACTGTTTTATGATCTGCATATCCATTCCTGTTTATCCCCATGTGGTAGCGATGAGATGACTCCAAACAATATTGTGAACATGGCATATTTAAAAGGGTTGAATATCATATCTGTTACAGATCACAATACTGGTAAGAATTGTGATGTGATCAGTCGATTAGGAAAAAAAATAGGGATTTTGGTAATCCCCGGGATGGAAATTCAGACAAAGGAAGAAGTTCATATTCTGTGTTATTTTCCACATTTGGATGCTTTGAAAGATTTTGAGGTCGAACTCGATCAACATAGGATTCAAATACCTAACCGCCCAGAAAAGTTTGGCAACCAATGGATTCTGGACGAAGATGACATCAAAGTAGAGGACTATCCCTTGGCTCTTATATTGTCAGTGAACATAAGCCTTGATCAACTAAATGTATTGGTTGAAAAATATGGTGGTGTTATTGTTCCTGCACATGTCAATAAGAGTTCCAATAGCATGCTGTCCAATCTAGGGTTTATCCCCGAGACTCTGGACCTCAAATACGTAGAGGTGTTTATGAACGCTCCGGTTCCAAAATCCATACTGGATAGTTATGATATCCTTAAGAACTCAGATGCCCATTCGCTTGGACAAATCAGCGAACCGGAAAACAGTATGGAGTTAAAAGAAAAAACAATAAATGCAGTCATAGATTTTCTAAAGAGGAGGGGGACGTTGTGAAAGAGTTGTCATTACACATACTAGATATAGCTCAAAACTCAATCAAGGCAGAAGCCGAAGTGTTAAGAATTGCAATCATTGAAAACTTATATGAAGATCAACTGACGATTAAAATCAAAGATGATGGTGTCGGCATGGATTCTGAGACGGTAAAGAAAGTCGTGGATCCGTTTTATACAACGCGGACAACCAGAAAAGTCGGTCTAGGAATACCTTTATTCAAATCTTCAGCCGAACAATGTGAAGGCTATTTCAACATCAACTCACAGCTTGGCAAAGGGACTGAAATAGTAGCTGTATTCAAACATAGCCATATAGATCGTGTACCTCTCGGAAACATGCCAGAGACAATTATCACGATCTTAAATGGATGTGACGAAATGGATTTGATATACACTCACGATTTCAACGGATATACATTTACTTTGAATTCAAAGGAAATCAAGAAATTGCTCGATGGAGTGCCCATCAGTAACAATGATGTGATCAGATGGCTTAGGGATTATGTTGCTGAAGGTCTAGCCGAGATCTATTCTGAAGGGAGTTCAAAGTGAGAAAATTTGGGATAAAACTCATTTTGCTGACAATTGCTTTCCTTGTTCTTTCAGGTTATATCATTGACGTCAATCCATATTTGAAAACTGCATTAGGCGTATTTTTGATAGGATCTGGCGTTGTTTTGATTATACTTGGTGGCATCGATCATTATAAAGACTCGTAAAGTTTACGGGTTTTTTTATGCTTGAGTGGGGTATATAATTCAAAAGGACAAAATGATTATATGAAAGTGCAGGCATGATATGAAAAGAAAAATTTCGACTTTATTGATTATCATCGGTATTCTAGTTGCTGCTTATCCACTTGCAAGTCGAGCATATATTTGGTATTGGGAGAATAAGCTCCTGGAGGGTTTTGAATCGGAACTTGAACTGCAAATAGAATCTGAAACCACTTCAGAAGCTGACTATTTGGCATTGCAGGTTCTTTTTGAACAGGAGAGCGAACTTGCTGATAGAGATGAAAGCGGTTTGTTGGTGCCGGATTCAAATCCGAATGTGATTCCAGCAGAGGATTATATTGATCCTATTGATCGAACTCAAAATAGTGGAACAGCATCCGATCCAGAACCGGAAACAGAAACGACAAGTCCACAACCTTCGAGCTCAGGAGCTCTGGGGAAGATTGTCATCCCCAAAATTGATTTGACGATGCCACTTTTGAGTGGTGCTTCAGAATATAATCTTAATCGTGGAGCAGCAACAATAGCTGGTACATCCGCTTTTGGAGAAATTGGAAATGTTGGAATCGCAGGTCATAGAGGACGTTCATATGGCATAATGTTCAATAGATTGGATGAAATGACTATTGGAGATACCATTGAGGTCGTAACTTCAGAAAAAACTTTCAAATATAAAGTATACAAGACGCATATCGTTGAACCTACTGATGTAACTGTACTATATAGGAACAGTAAAGATCAGATCATTACACTTGTCACTTGTGACCCGGTTAGAAACCCGACTCACCGACTGATTGTACATGCTATTTTGGTACCGTAATGAATTGTTCACAAAATTGAAATCATTCATCTATATGGATTTTGATGCATTCGTGGTATGATGTAACTAACTTAATAACTTAAGGTGTAATGTATACGTACTTCACCGATAAAGGCAAACCATTGGAAACGATGGGACGCAAAGCCATAGGGCCTTTCAGAAATGAATGGCAGCCGTGCTACCGAAGGGAGTTTTTTTTATGAAAAAAATACTGTCGATGCTTTTTTTGTCGTTGGTAATTACCGTTTCATCTATGTCGTCTTTTGCAGCAGTCACAGGTGTTAATATTGGGACTGAAGCCATTCAAACAGGAATGGTGAGTTTGAGAGTCAGCCAAGATTTTGAATCCAAACTACTTTTTTTAGTAGAGAAGGATGGTAACAGATATATGTATCCAGTCTATGATGATGGTTCCACAAACTTCTTTCCACTTCAAATGGGTAGTGGTGATTATCTCGTAAGACTTATGGAGAACGTCGAAGGAAACAAATATAAGGAAGTTGTAAGAAAAACAGTCAATCTCAATGAGACTTCAGGTCGGGACATATTTTTACAATCCGTTATAGAAGTCAATTGGTCTGAGAATTCACCTGCTGTTTTAAAAGCCAAATCGTTGACTAAAGGCATGACATCCGATTCGGCAAAAATCAAAGTCATTTATGATTATGTCACGAGCAATTACAAATATGATTACAACAAGATCTCGACACTGACATCAAGTTATATTCCAGATATCGATCAAATCTATTATGATGAGAAAGGTATTTGTTACGATTATTCGGCTTTATTTGCTTCTATGTTGAGAAGTGTTGGAGTGCCGACGAAAATGGTCAAAGGCTATTCGGATTTGATTCCAGATCAGTATCATGCATGGAATGAAGTGTATGTGAATGGCACTTGGCAAACAGTGGATACCACTTATGACGCGGCGTATTTGCAAGCCAATAAGACGGTTTCCATGTATAAATCCTCAGTTTTATTTGATGCCACAAAAATATACTAAAAATGTCGCCTGTGTGTTTTGAACGCACAGGCGATTTCTAAGTTCATATGAAGTGTTAAGTTTTGGTCATCAGAAAAATAAATGTATATTTTTCCCTCGATTTGTTATAAGATAGTATAGTTGTTTAATGCAAAATATTGAATGGAGTTAAGTATGAATGTTAAAGGCATAATGAATGTTGCCGTAATAGCGCACGTCGATGCGGGTAAATCGACATTAGTAGATGCTTTTTTAAGTCAAAATGGAGTTTTTCGTACCAATGAGGTTGTACCTGATTGTGTTATGGACAGCAATGACTTGGAACGTGAAAGAGGCATCACCATATATTCCAAAAATTGTTCGATCATGTACAATGACTATAAAATTAATATCGTAGATACACCGGGCCATGCCGATTTTTCATCTGAAGTCGAGCGCATCATGAAAACAGTCGATACTGTGATTTTGCTTGTGGATTCAAGTGAAGGTCCTATGCCACAAACCCGTTTTGTTCTTAAAAAGTCACTCGAGGCAGGATTGAGACCAATTCTGTTTATAAATAAAATTGATAAAAAAGACCAACGTGCTGAAGAAGTCGTCGATTTAACATTCGACTTATTTGTTGAACTTGGAGCGACTGATGAGCAACTTGAATTTCCTATAGTCTATGGTATTGCCAAAGAAGGCATCGCCAAACACAATATGGATGATGAAAGCTCAGATTTGTCACCACTCTTTGAAACAATTCTCAGCCATATCGAGCCTTATGATGTGAGCTCTGAAGAACCGCTAAAAATCCAAATTTCTTCACTTGATTATGATGATTACGTGGGAAGACTTGGAATTGGCAGAGTTTTCAGAGGCACAATTCGTCCAAATGACAACATAGTGATTTGCAAAAGAGACAATACTACCAAAAGAGGTAAAATCGGAAGACTTTACGTTTATGAAGGTATGTCTAGAAAAGAAGTCGATGTGGCATATGCAGGAGATATGATTATTGTTTCAGGCATCAATGACATTTCCATCGGCGAAACCATCTGTGATCCTGATCACGTTGAGCCAATGCCGATAGTTGAAATTGAAGAGCCTACTCTTTCTATGAACTTTTTGATCAACGACTCACCATTTTGTGGTAAAAGCGGCAAGTTCGTGACAAGCAGACATCTAAAAGGCAGATTGGAAAAAGAACTTGAAGTCAACGTTGGATTAAGAGTTGATCCACTGGATTCTGTTCAAGATGGATTCAAAGTGTCCGGTAGAGGAGAACTACACCTTTCCATATTGCTTGAAAATATGAGAAGAGAAGGCTATGAAATTGCTGTCTCAAAACCTCAGGTTTTGCTTAAAACTGTTGAAGGTGCAAAACATGAACCTATAGAAAAAGTAATTGCCATTACTCCGGATGCTTATGCGGGTACTGTAATATCTGAACTCAACATCCGTAAAGGTACAATGGAAACAATGCATTCTGAAGATGGTTTCACAAGAGTTGAGTTTCTTGTTCCGACAAGAGGTTTGCTTGGATACAGAAGTGAATTCATAAACGTTACACGTGGTGAAGGCGTATTGTTACGTTCTTTCTATTCGTACGAGTCATATAGAGGTGAAATTCCTACTCGTAACAATGGTGTTTTGGTTTCTCAACAAGGTGGTACTGCAATGGCATTCTCACTTTATAACCTTTCAGAACGTGCAGTTATGATGATTGCAGCCGGAACTGATGTTTATGAAGGAATGGTCATCGGAATCAACTCAAGGAGAGAAGACATGACAGTCAATCCGACAAAAAATAAAAAGTTGACTAACACTCGTGCTTCAGGATCTGACGATGCAATCAAATTGTTGCCTCCAAAGATATTCTCTATGGAAGAGGCTCTGACCTTCATTGAAGAAGATGAATTGCTTGAAATCACACCAGATGCACTTCGAATCAGAAAAAGAATTTTGAACGAAACAGATCGTATGCGTGCTAGAAGTAGAGTCAGTAAAGCTGCTGAATAATAAAAGATATCAATAATTTCAATAATGGGGCGAAAGCCCCATTATATTTATATCTACTATTGACATTTAATTCCAAAAATAGTACATTGTTTACATGTCAAATAATGGAAAAGGTGTTTTGTGTTCACAACAGAAATAACAGTAATCCTTCCTATTTTGCTAATTATGCTCCTATGTATCATGGTGTTTGGTTTTTTTATTGTACAGCTTAATTTGACTGCACTTTCCACTGAGAGGGCGTTTGTCATGCAAGTATGTGAAGATATGGTTTTAAATGGGGCAGGTGCAAAAAAAAGTGAAGACTTGAAAGTCATAAATAGAGGCGTTTGGACACGCTTTGACATCAACTATGGTCGAGTAATTGGAAATCCATTTCAAGAACTTATGAAAAAGGACCGATTCGAGTTTGAATTTTCATATACTTTGATGCGTTTGAACAGACCTGTGCTCAAATTGATTCTGCTTGGAGGTGAAAAAATCTTTGAAATCGAATAGAGGCAGCATATCTATCTTTATGCTTTTAATTGTTCCGGTTTTGGCTATAGGCATTTTTCTCTTGTACGATTACTTGAATGCATATAAGTCAAATAATCAAGTCATAAAAAACACTCGTAATATCAGCGAAATTCAACTTTCCAATAACAATGCCCATTTGTTTGAGAACTATGGGTTACTCGCTTATTTGGATCAAGACATCATAAAAACTCAGACCATAACATTGAATGAACAGGTCACTGTACTTAATCTCAAGGTCAAACATTATAATTTGGGTGTTCAATCCAATTTTATGGAAGCCACAAAATTGGCTTCAAGAAACATTATTGCGCTGGAAGCTGTCAATCAAATTAAAACAATAATCAGCCCTATGTTGAAAATTGAAATTTCCAAAGAGATTATTGGACATATAAAGAAATTTGAGAAAAGTGTTGAGAATTTTTTTGATTTCCACGACGAAGTGAAAAAGATAGGGAATTTGATGTCATCCCAAAATGCTGAATCCATTTTGAAAAGTATTGAGAATGATATCAATGGAAAACTCAATGAGACGTTGAAATCTTATGAAGTACTTTTGGAAAGTGAAATGGAGGTCATCAGCGACCAATTACATAAATATGAGGATATGGTGAACGAATCTATACGAAAAAGTGAAGAATGGGCTGATCGAATTGATGAACTCAGGACTTTAAATGGTGAGATATCAGAGCTAAAACAAGAAGTAAAATTAATAAAGTCAGACATTACTCAACTCATTATCAAACTTGAATCCTTACCTGAATCCGATTCCGAACGAAACACCTTGAATGAGAAAATATCAACTCTAAAAACCCAAAAATCAATAAGTTCAAAGGAACTGACAAAGTTGGAACAAGAGTGGGAGAAATCGATTAAAAGAATCGTTGATGAAAATGATAGTTCAAAGCCTATGCTTCTGGACAAGATAGCACATCTTTCAAATAGAATCGATGAAATGATATTTGATCTAGACCCGATTGAAAATTTGTCTCTTCCATCAAATGCTTTTGAAATAGGCAATGACGATACAATTGATCATGAAGTGTTAAATAGTATTGATGGGCTGATTTATGCTGAATATTGGATGGGAGTGCTCAAAAGTTTTGACAGGGGAAGTATTAGAAACTTTGATCCTCTCGGAGTGAAGTCAGAAAGAGAAGGTGTAATCAAAGGAGAAGTTGAGTTCTTGGTTGCGGGAAAGCTTTCGGATCCACAAAATGTTCACAATATTAAAATGCGAATTTTTGGACTAAGAGTTATTGCCAATATGATACATATTGCGTCAGATGCCTCGAAAACCTCTCAAATCAGTCGAACGACCGCAGCCCTACCTGCACCTTGGAGTTTGGTTGCGCATGGCGCCCTGGTGACACTTTGGAGCAGTGCAGAGGGTTATTTGGATATGATAAGCTTATTCAACGGTGAGGGACATCATCTCATTAAGAAAGATGAGGAATGGCAATTGAGTTTTGATCAATTAATGCTTGGAAGCGTAGTGTCAGGATCAAAACTTAAAATTAACAAAGACATTGAATCATCAAAAGGGATGCTGTTCTATCAAGACTATTTGAGACTCATGCTATACGTTCAATCTACAGATATCACCACAAAACGAGCCATGTTCCTTCTGGATGCCAACCTCAACAATGTATCCAATAATCGATTCAATCTTAACCAATTCTCAATCGGGCACGAAATTGAGCTCACATATAATTTGAAGGGACTTGAAGATTCCCGAAGTGTGATGTCAATTGTCAACAAATATTGAACGAGAAGGTGAAATTGTGAAACGTTCAGAAAAAGGAAGTGTGACCATTGAAGCCACTATAGTGGTTAGTCTGGTGCTAATTTTATTGTTTGGTTGTCTTGGAACACTCTTGACCATTTTTGTGGACACACAAATGGAATGGGCGGTACAAAGTGCATCAGATGAAATGAACATAATTGGCATACCATTTGCAGATCGGACTGATCTGCTCAGTGATTTGATGTGGAATAAGGTCAATAAGCAAGTTGCAAACAGATCCATAGATAATTTTGTTGAAGTCCATGAAGTCTCACTTGAAAATGTCAATGGTCATGCAATCAATAAGTGGGAAGTCTCCTATGATTACAAGTTTGTTTCCTTTACTGACAATGAAAAAATCCATGTCCCATTCAAGTCTGGGAATGAAAATGATGGACTCAAATTTGAATCATCAACAGTCTATATAACGACATACGGGGAAAAGTATCATATAGATGAGTGCTTTCACTTAAGGAAGAGTAAATTTCCTATCGACCTTGATGAAGCAGTAAAAAAGGGTTATGAACCTTGTAAAAATTGCCATAAAAATATTGAATCGAGGTAGTAGAATCATGAAATGGCTATCACAATATTGTTTGTTCAATAAAGGGATCAAACACGACCTTTATATATTAAGCAGGACAGGACACAAAGTGCTGATGAAAAAAACTAAGATACAGAGTGGTGTCATTGAAGTTGGTACCCTACAAAGATTAAAAGGAAACAGTTTTCCAAAATTGTTGGATTTTTGCGTCAGTGGGGAAGAGATGCATATTGCTCTTCAATTTATAGACGGTGAAACTTTCAATAAATTGAAGTCGGAAGATATGTGTCCCTTTACATTAAACCAGGTGTTTCTGAATGCATTGTCCACTTTGAATGAAATTCATATGCAGGGCTATATCCATTGTGACATAAAGCCTGAGAATATGATTTTCGACAGTCAGTTCAGAGTTTATATCATTGATTTTGGTACCGCTCAACCAATCGATTATCAGAGGGGGAGGAACGAATGGAGGGGATCGGCGTTATATATGCCCCCGGAAGCACTTTATACACCTGAATCTATTGATTATAGAAGTGACTATTATTCTCTAGGCAAGAGTTTGGAACACAGTCTCGGGGACAAGATTGATCTTTTGTCTTATAGTGGCATCGAGTGTTTAAAAAGTCTTTGTGCCATTATACCTAATGACAGGCCGTCCAATTTGTTAGATATGATAAAAACATTGAAATACTAGTAAAAATGACAGAGGAGTAACTGGATAATTCATTTTCGCTATAAATAATGAAAAATATCGTTGCATTTTGCATAAATCTCATGTACAATAATCACAAGAGGATAATTGTATACAATAATACCAAGTGTATAGGGAGGCGAGTTTATGAAAGATGCGATCAGGGGTAACCAATTTGAAGTGAAATTTTGCAAACGATGTGGTGATGAAAAAAAAGTGAACAAGTACAGTCTTTGTAAAACTTGTCAATCTGAAGTCGATCACGAATATGCAATGATGAATGAAACTAAAACTAGGGAACATTAATAAAAAAAGAATCGTGCGCGAAAGCGCACGATTCTTTTTTTACGCGAAGGTTCAATGTTTCGTTTCACAAAACATTGAAAAAAAACGCACTATTCTTATTTTTTTTGTGTTATAATTACACTGATGGTACCTTTAGGACCATACACTACGATGAATTAATGTTTTAAATCAATTACGGCTCTGAGCATATTTGCCCGAGACTGAAATAAAGTTATGTGATATAACTCTTTTTGTCTTGTGCAGAAAGAGTTTTTTTGTTGTAAAAAAAAGGATGTGACACCCTATGAAAATTGGAATAATTGGTGCCGGAGCTGTAGGCAAAGCACTTGGAACCTATTTTGGCAATATGGATCACTCAGTTACCGGCTACTACAGCAAGACTTTAGCCCATTCTGTTCTCGCTGCTGAAAAAATCGAAGGAATTGCTTATGATAGTCCCATTGAACTTGCGTTACACAATGACATAACCATTATTGCTGTAAATGATGATGCCATTGAATCAGTAGTCGATGATCTGATGAAGGCCAGTGAATCATTTTCCAAGAAGTATTTTTTACATACAAGTGGCGTCCATACATCAGATCTTTTGGCTCCTCTGCAGTCGAAAGGAGCTAAAGTGTTGAGTTTTCATCCGCTTCAATCTTTTGCGGATACCGAAGAAGCACAAAAGGCTATTCCAGGTACTTTTTTCAGTGTTGAAGGTGATTTGGACGACATTTTGATGAATTGGTTGAACAATCACAAAATCAAATATTTCAAAATCGATAAGGAGAACAAAATCAAATATCATTTGGCTGCTGTTGTGGTTTCTAATTACTTAGTGGCTACTCTTGATTTTGGAACCAAGCAATTCGAATCTTTAGGCTATACCAAGGAGTTTGCGCTTGAAGCGCTGTGGCCTTTGATTGACGGCACTTTAAGAAACGTCAAGCAGTTTGGATCGGTACAGGCTTTGACAGGCCCAATCGCAAGAGGCGACATAAAAACGATTGAGAATCATTTGTCGGTTCTCACGGGACTTGAACGTGAACTTTACTCGAAATTAGGCGAATACACAGTTGAAATCGCCCTTGAAAAAGGACTGGAAGAAAAAGTCGCAGAGGACATCTCAACTCATTTTAAGGAGGAAAACCATGGCTAAGACCACTGTTGCAAGTTTCCATGAAATGAAAGTGAAAAAAGAGAAAATTACTGTTTTGACCGCATATGATTATTCAATGGCTAAGACACTTGACCGCGCTGGGGTCGATTGTCTTTTGGTAGGAGATTCACTGGGGATGACCATGCTTGGCTATGACGATACGCTAGCCGTGACCATGGATGACATGATCCATCATGCCAAAGCAGTAAAGCGTGGCACTGAAAATGCTCTTGTTGTGTGTGATATGCCTTTCATGTCTTACCACATCAGCGCTGAGGACGCAGTTAGAAACGCAGGAAGAATCATCAAAGAGACCGGTTCACACGCTATCAAGCTTGAGGGTGGAAGTGAAATTTCAAAACAGATTGAAGCCATTATCGCAGCAAAAATTCCTGTAATGGGTCACCTGGGATTGACACCTCAATCCGTCAATATGATGGGAGGATTCAAAGTTCAGGGTAAATCGGAAGATCAGGCGAAAATGTTGATCGAAGAGGCAAAAGTCTTGGAAGCATTAGGTTGTTTTTCCATAGTGCTTGAGTGTATCCCAGAGAAACTCGCATCTATCATATCCGATCAATTGAGCATCCCTACGATTGGAATAGGTGCAGGCTCCGGGTGCGATGGTCAGGTGCTGGTCATTCAAGATATGCTCGGGATGTATGACGATTTCAGACCAAAATTTGTCAAGTCGTATGCGGAACTTAATGTTGCCATAGTGGATGCTGTGAAAAATTATTGTGATGATGTCAAATCAGGGGCGTTTCCAGAAATAAAGCATACTTTCAAAATCAGTGAAGATATTTTGAGTAAATTATATTAAATAATAAGAGGTGTCAGATGCAAGTATTCAATGAAATAAATGCGCTCAAACAAGCACTTTCCTCAGAAAGGGAAGAAGGGAAAAAAATCGGATTTGTTCCTACAATGGGTTTTTTTCATGAAGGACACTTATCTCTCATGAAGCAAGCCAGGAATGAAACGGATTGCGTTGTAGTAAGTATATTTGTCAATCCGACACAATTTGGACCCGGTGAGGATTTTGAATCATACCCAAGAGATTTGAATAGAGATCTAAAACTATGCGAGGACGTTGGTGTGAATTATGTATTCGCTCCAGAAGTAAGTGAGATGTACCCTGCCGGATATTCCACTTATGTGGAATGTGAAGGAGGTATCACCAAAACACTTTGTGGGGCGAGCAGACCTGGACATTTCAAAGGGGTCACATCGGTTGTCAATAAATTGTTCAACATAGTTGAACCAGATCTCGCCTTTTTTGGACAAAAAGACGCACAACAAGTTGCTGTTCTTGAAAAAATGGTCAGAGATTTAAATATGAACCTCAAAATCATTCCGTGTCCGATCAAGAGGGAAAATGATGGTTTGGCAATGAGTTCAAGAAATGTTTACCTCAATGAGGATGAGCGAAAAGATGCTTTGGTACTGAGCCAGTCATTGAAAATCGCATCTGAGCTTATCGCGAATGGTGAGACAGATGCAAAAAGCATAATTGATCAAATGAAATCGCACATAATGACTGCATCCAGTGCGGTGATTGATTACGTTCAAATCGTGGACAACAATGATTTATCAGATGTTGACATCGTAAAAGGTGACGTTTTGTTCGCAGTGGCTGTGAGAATTGGAAGGACCAGATTGATTGACAATATGAGGATGACAATCTGATTAGGCATATAGGAGGAAAATATGTTGCTACACATGTATAAAAGTAAAATTCATAGAGCCACAGTAACTGAGGCAAATTTAAATTACGTCGGAAGCATCACTATAGATCAGGATTTACTCGATGCGGCTGGAATTTTGCCCGGGGAAAAGGTGCAAATAGTGAATAACAACAACGGCGCCAGACTTGAGACTTACACCATATCAGGTGAACGTGGAAGTGGAGTCATCTGCCTGAATGGTGCGGCTGCGCGATTGGTTCAACCGGGTGATGTGGTCATAATCATTGCTTATTGTATCTTGGACCGAGAAGAAGCCAAAACTTTTGAACCCGATGTCGTATTTTTGGATTCGAACAATAAAATAGTCGAAATTACCCATGAAGAAAAGCATGGTGAAATCAAATAAATGAATTAAAAGACATTTGTCACCGCAAAGGTTTTGTGTTAGAATGTTTTAGGGTTTTACACAAGACATTTGATTGGAGTAAATAATGGTATTAGAATCTTTAAGAAAAATTTATAGAGAACATCAGATTTTACCTGATGAACCAATGGCGAATCACACCTCTTTTAGGATTGGCGGTCCAGCAAAAATTCTTGTCTTACCGGAAAATTCCGATCAGATTGTGAAAACTATCCGATTGTGTAAAGAGGTGGAACAGCCTTACCTGATTATGGGAAATGGCTCAAACATTTTGGTTGAGGATGAAGGAATTGATGCTCTTATCATAAAAATTTCCGAACAGATGAGTTCTGTTGAGTTTGATGGAAATACCGTTATTGCGGAGTCTGGTATTTTGCTCTCGAAGTTGTCCAAGATGATTCAGAGAGAATCACTGAAGGGTTTTGAGTTCGCATCAGGAATTCCAGGAACACTGGGAGGCGCCATTTTCATGAATGCCGGTGCTTATGATGGAGAAATCAAAGATGTCATTGAGTGGGTGGAAGTCATAACCCCGGAAGATGAGATCGTTAGACTGGATACCGAGGCTTTGGCATTTAATTATCGTACAAGCGTAGTTCGGGATAAAGGATACATTGTGTTGAGATGTGCCTTGAAACTCGAAAAAGGCGATCCTATGATCATCCAGGAAATCATCAATGAACTCACTTATAAAAGAGTATCAAGACAACCGCTCGAGTATCCTAGTGCGGGGAGTACTTTTAAAAGACCTCCAGGGCACTATGCTGGACAACTCATCGAAGATGCCGGTTTAAGAGGATTGCGACATGGCGATGCTCAGGTTTCCGAAAAACATTGTGGTTTTGTGATCAATGTGGGAAAAGCTACCTGTAATGAGGTCATGGATCTGATCAGAGTGATCCAGAAGGTTGTTAAGGATACTTTTGATGT
The DNA here is from genome assembly GCA_033549245.1 of Bacillota bacterium. Lineage (GTDB taxonomy): Bacteria > Bacillota > Clostridia > Peptostreptococcales > Acidaminobacteraceae > Fusibacter_D. The sequence goes on from JAWSUW010000066.1 coordinate 13,557, forward strand.
CGATCTTGAAAGAGAAGTCCGCATATTTGGAAAAGAATAATATTTTGAGCGCTCATATCATTGATTGAGCGCCTTTTTTATTGGATGAGTGATTTTATTGAGTGAAAAATTGGTATAATATAATATAATGAAAATGGAAAGTAGGTGATGTGCATGAGAATCAAAGGTGATTATCATATGCATTCGAGATACAGTGGAGACAGCAACAATGATCTTGAGGCGATTGTTCAAAGAGCCATTGAGCTTGGTCTTGAAGAAATTGCCATAACAGATCATGGTCCAAGCCATAACGGATATGGCATAAAAAGAATTGAATACTGGGTATTAAGAAGAGAAATTGATCATTTGAATGAAAAGTATCCTCAGATCAAAGTGCTTTTGGGTATAGAAGCAAATATTTTGGGCGTTGATGGAAAGATCGATCTAGATGAGGAAATGTTTGAACTGAATGATTGGGTGAACGCAGGATATCATTTTGGAAGCAATTTGAAAAGTGATTACAAAATTCATCTGGACAATATTTTAAGCAAATTTTCCAAAAAGATATATACCCGTGCCAAGACCAATAATACCAAAGCAATGATCAATGCCATGAGAAGCAATAAAATCGATATGATCACACATCCTGGAGCCAAAGGCCCGATTGATGTCGAGGCTGTAGCAAAAGTGGCCGCCGAAACCGGGACAATGCTTGAAATCAACAATAGTCATGGTCATTTGACCACTGATGAGATCATGATAGCGATGAAGTATCCAGTGAAGTTCGTGCTGAATAGCGATGCACATAAGATAGAGAACATCGGCAGTGTTGAAGATTCCATTTCAAGAGTAATTGAAGCTGGACTGGATCCTACAAGAGTATACAATATCTTAATAGAATAGTCGGAGGAGGCCATCATGAATTTCATTATAATATCTGGTCAATCAGGAGCTGGAAAGAGTCAGGCAAAAAAAGTATTTGAAGATCTGGGGTTTTATTGTGTGGATAACCTTCCACCTTCATTGATTCCAAGTTTTATTGAACTATTGGAGCAGAGTTCCGAAAATATTTCCAATATCGCGCTTGTCATAGATATCAGAGGTGGGAAATTTTTCAAAGATCTTGAAAACAATTTGAATCTATTGAAGAGCAAAGAGTATCCTTACAAAATATTTTACTTTGAAGCCAATGACGATGTCATACTAAAAAGATTCAAAGAGACTCGAAGAACTCATCCTCTAGATCCAAGCGGCAGAATTGAAGATGCTATCATTGCTGAAAAAGATATATTGGAGACATTGAAAAATAAAGCGGATTATGTGATAAACACAAGCACTACCAATCAGGCGGAACTGAAAAACGAGATATCAAGATACCTTGAAATCGACGAGACAGAAAGCAATATTACATTGACACTTATATCTTTTGGTTTTAAAAAAGGCATTCCACTCGATTCGGATTTTGTGTTTGATGTCAGATTTCTTCCCAATCCGTTCTATATTGAATCTTTGAGAGGGTTGACCGGAAATGATGCTGCAGTCAGCGATTACGTTTTGGGATTCGAGGAAAGCAACAAACTGATGGTACATATCAAGAACCTGCTGGATTACTCGCTTTCCTGTTTTGAAAAAGATGGCAGGATGCAGTTGGTGGTTTCTGTAGGGTGTACTGGTGGACAGCATCGTTCTGTGACATTCATAAACGCACTTGCGAAACATTTTGATGATCATGGCTACAACATAAAAGTTGTCCATCGCGACATCAAAAAGGAAGCGTAGTTAATTATGGTGAATATAGTTGCCCTTGGGGGCGGAACGGGATTATCCATAATTTTACGTGGACTTAAAGAAATATCCAGTAACATCACTGCTGTTGTCACTGTGGCTGACGATGGCGGAGGGTCAGGTGTTTTGCGTGAGGACCTTGGCATGCTGCCACCGGGAGATGTCAGAAACTGCATTTTGGCTCTTGCCAACAAAGAACCGATTCTTCAAGATCTCTTTCAGTATCGATTTGAGGAAGGGCGACTCAAAGGTCAAAATTTCGGGAATCTGATGATTGCTGCCATGGTTGGAATATCGGACAACTTTGAGATGGCGATTCGTAAGATATCAGATATTTTCGCAATAACCGGCGAGGTTTTTCCAGTTTCTGAAGAGGACCTGACTTTATTTGCTGAACTTGCAGGAGGGACCATTGTTGCCGGGGAATCAAACATTCCTTATGAGGTGATCAAAAGAAAATCAAAAATCGAGCGCATTTGGATTGAACCAACAGACGCTAGAACGAGTAGGCAAGTAGTTGATCGGATCAAAAAGGCCGATATGATTGTTCTCGGACCTGGCAGTCTTTATACCAGTATCATACCGAATTTGTTGATCACCGGGGTGGTTGATGCGATTAACGAGAGCGATGCCTCAATTTTTTATATCTCCAATATTATGACTCAACCGGGTGAGACGGATGGACTTAGTGCTGGAGAACACCTTAAGCTCATTTTCAAACATACAACTCTGAATCGCGTGGACTATCTCGTCGCCAATAGTGGTATAGCCAGTGACGAAATTGTATCAAGATATATCAATGAATCTGCTGAAATGGTCAAAATCACCGAGGAAGACAAAACTTATCTCATGAATGAAAAAATCGGACTGATCGAGGACGATTTCATTGACGTAAAGAAAGGTTATGTACGACATAATGCGTCTGTCATCAGCAAGGAACTGTTGGCATACATTGAAAAAGTGTATGATCGTGGATGATGTGAATAAAAAAAATTATATGGTCACATGGAAATTTTTTTTCCTATGTGGCTTTTTTTTATTGTATAATGAAAATAGCTAAAAAATTTTAAGCCATAAAATTTTTTAGTACTGACTGAGTAGAATTGACAGTGTGATTTGCAAAGGTAATGCTCTTATCTTTTAAAAAATTCACCTTCTAAAAAAATCTGAGGAGGCATTTTTTATGGCAAAAAGAGTACCGGAACCATTTAAGATTAAAATGGTCGAAAAAATCAGCATCATTCCTAAAGAGGAAAGAGAAAAAAGATTAGTTGAAGCAGGTTACAACCCATTTTCACTAAGAGCGGAAGATATTTATATCGATTTGCTCACAGATAGTGGAACTGGAGCAATGAGTGACCGCCAATGGGCAGCCATCATGATCGGTGATGAATCCTATGCGGGAAGTAGATCTTTTTATGCACTTGAAGAAGTAGTTCAAAAAATCACTGGTTACAAGTATATTATTCCAACACATCAAGGTCGTGGTGCGGAACAAGTTGTTTTACCAAATTTGGTGAAGCATAAAGGACAATACGTCCTCAACAACATGCATTTTGATACTACTATGGGTCACGTGCTTCTTGCAGGTGGCAAACCAATCAACCTAATAGATGACAAAGCATTCGACACAGATAAATACGATGATTTCAAAGGTGATTTCAATCTTGAGCAATTGGAAGCATTTATAAGCGAACATGGAGTAGAGAATATTTCCGCTTTGATCATCACAGTGACTTGCAACTCATCCGGTGGACAGCCAATTTCTATGGAAAACATCAAGGGTGCAAGTGAGATTGCTCATCGTCACGGGTTATCCGTATGGATCGACGCGGCAAGATATGCAGAAAATGCATATTTCATCAAAACCAGAGAAAAAGGTTATGAAGACAAATCAGTTCTAGAAATCGCGCAAGAAATGTTCAGTTATGCCGACGGTATGATGATGAGTGCGAAGAAAGACGGCATTGTCAACATGGGCGGTTTGATTGCCATCAAAGATGATGAGGACTTTTATAACATTTGCCGTTCAACAGTAGTACCAATGGAAGGTTTCCCGACTTATGGCGGATTGGCTGGACGTGATATGCAGGCACTTGCTGTTGGTCTCGAGGAAGGCTTGGACTACAGTTACTTGGATTATAGAATCTCACAGGTCAAATACTTGGGTGATCGACTCCGTGAAGCTGGAGTACCAATCCAATATCCAACGGGTGGTCATGCTGTGTTTGTGGACTGTAAAAAATTATGTCCTCAAATTCCTTACTACGAGTTCCCGGCACAAGCTGTTTGTAACGCTGTCTATATCGAAAGCGGCGTAAGACCTGTTGAAATTGGATCATTCTTACTCGGAAGAGATAATGAGACCGGTGAACCACTAGAGTCTCCACTCGAACTTATGAGACTTACAATTCCAAGACGTGTCTATACAAACGACCACATGGACTATGTTGCTGATGCGGTGATTAAAGTCGCTGAATATGCCAAGACTTTGAAAGGTTTTGAGTTCGATTATGAGCCTAAGGTATTGAGACATTTCACAGCAAAATTGAAGCCAGTAAAATAAGATAAAAATTTTCAAAAGACGCATTAAAAAACACCCTTAAATAAGGGCTCGTTTGGTAATGCGTCTTTTTTTATGGTATACTATTAAAATAATTAATGTGCTAAGTAGTGTCTACTGATTAATATCCTATCGGTTGAAAATCATCAAATTTATTGTTGTAATTTCGTATTAGCAAAATTAGC
>JAWSUW010000067.1:0-17955 GCA_033549245.1 Bacillota bacterium
TTCGCTACTGATAGGTAGTAAGCAGCTCTCGCATATCTGGTTCTTTGTGCTGCATTAATGTGAAATTGTGCCATTTGTTTTAGCATTTCAATGGCACTATGCAACAGCAATTGTTTATCCTTGGTAGCCAAAGGGTTTCTTGTCATATCAACAATTCCTGCAATTCTATTGATCTCAACAGATTTTATGAGTTCATTCAAATCTGAAGAAATGTTTTTTTCAGTGCCTAAAACACGATAAATCAATGATTTTGTAGCGTACTTCAAATAATCATGTCGCGAATAGCCATCAGATTTGAAAACAATGTCAATAAGCTTTAAAGAATTTCCTTCAAATGACATAATTCTTAGAAGTGTTGTTATCGAATCATACCTATTATTCGATCGGAAATGACTCTCCATATTATCTAAAAATTCTTCCATAATACCCAATTCAGTAGCAATACTTCTCGCTCTTAGATAAAGCTCATGAGTATTATTTTTTTTAAACATTCCCAATGCAATATCGTATGCCTCATTAAACATTGCAAGACTTTCATAGCAATCCACCAATTTTTTATTTACTTCTAAAATCATTCTTTCATCTGAAATTTCATTTAGAGCGTCTTTCAAAGTCAAGATAGCCTTATCCCACATTTTTGAACCTATATAACCTTGTGCTACATCGTTCAAAAAATTCGGATTATAGCAAACAAAACTTCTTGCTATGACTATTTCATCAAATTCAAGACCAAACTTTAAATAGAATTTTTTTAATAATTCATATAATTGATGCTGTATTGGCCAGCAATCCATATAATCTGCAATATTCATCCTGATTGATTCTTCAACATACTTGATTTCATCAATATTATTTAAGATGCCTTCAGTATATCTATCTCCAAAACTTATCCATAAATCAACGGCTTTGGAAGCGAGTTGTTTTTTGTCTGACAGATGATTTTTCATGGAAATATAATATTCGTTAAAAATATCATCCCAATCAATTTCTAAATAAGCCATTGGGTCTTCGGTTCCCAAAATATTTCCATCAAATTCAGCTTCATGAAGGCAATTCAACAATTGATCCAGCACACCATATGAAACATCATATTTTTTGTTTCTAGCATACATCACTGCAAGCTTTAAAAAAGTTGTAAATTTTTCGGCCCATTCGCTATCACTGTAGTCATACATTTCTTCATCATATTCATAATAATATTGATCATAGTCGTTTTCTTCAAAGTATTTACCGTCCAAGCACTCTTTGCAAAATAATTCAACTTTTTTAACGAAAATACTGCTATCAAATTCATTTGCCTCTTCTAATGCAACTTGTGGACTTATCCATTTCGAAACAAATTCCAACCGTTCCTGTTCTGTTAATTTATCCATTAATTTACCGACTAACATGATTAATTCTTCTTTTGAACGGTTCATCAAATCATATTTATCCAAAATTATTGCTCCTCTTCAGAATAATTTTTACGCTAAATAATCTCATTTTTTTCACTTACGGTCTCTTTACTTCACATACGAATCAACTCAATTTAACAGACAGTGTCTGTTGATTTTCATATTCGAGATAAAAAACCACTTTAATTATACCACAGAGGCAAAATGAACTCATTCAAAGAATCGAATTGTATTAATTGATAGACAAGTATATTTTTGCTTCGGGAGAACTGCCTTGAACGGTTTAAGCATAGTTACTTTATTAATGAGTTTGATTTCTATAGACATTATGTTAGACAATACATAGACGCTAATGAGCTTTTGCGAAGCAAAAGCTCAACTACGCGCTGTTTTTCTGACGAAAAACAGTACCTACGCCCAATTTTTCGCTATGCGAGAAAATTGTCATGATGCAAATAATTTGCTGTATCATGACAATTTTTTTCTATCGAAACGTCCTATGACTGTCTATTTCAATCTAATGTACTAAAATAAAAACTATCCTATAATTATTTGTAACGAATGAAATAAAAATAGGAGGTTTTTTATGAGAAAGGCATTCATATCACCATCAAAGTACGTGCAGGGCGAAGATGAACTTTTAAATCTCGGTTACTTTGTCAAAACATTTGGAGAGTCGGCACTTTTGATTGCTCATGCAGAAGATGTCAAAAGGGTGAAAACCAAACTAGAAGAAACGGAAAAAAGGTTTGGAATCAAATTTATTGAAAGCAATTTTGGCGGCGAGTGCTCTAGAGATGAGATCAAACGACTTGAAGAAGTTGCTCTAAGAAACAACTGTGACTGCACCATAGGACTTGGTGGCGGAAAAGCTATTGATACGGCGAAGTGTGTTGCTAAGGGGCATACACTAATCATTTGTCCAACCATTGCGGCTACGGATGCACCTACAAGCCACTCTGCAGTACTTTACACTCCTGAAGGCGCTTTTGATGATTATGCCTATTTTAGTCAAAATCCAAGTGTGGTACTGGTGGATACAACTGTTATTGCAAAAGCACCGACCCGCTTTCTGGTATCTGGTATGGGCGATGCCCTATCAACGTACTTCGAAGCGCGTGCAACCAGAAGATCGTTTTCAAATGTCAACGCTGGACTTCCTTGCGGTTTCAGAGAAGGCCTTTGTGGTGGAGCAAAAGGGACAAACACTGCGTTTGCTCTTGCAAAACTCTGTTACGAAACACTCCTATCAGACGGTTTAAAAGCCAAACATTCTTGTGATGTTGATCAAGTGACTCCAGCACTCGAGAATATAATAGAAGCAAACTCACTCCTTTCAGGTCTTGGATTTGAAAGTGGCGGACTAGCCGCAGCTCATGCCATCCATGATGGATTGACCATTTTGGAAGGAACACACAAGTATTTCCATGGTGAGAAAGTGGCTTTCGGAACATTGGTCCAATTGGTTCTGGAAAATGCTCCAACGGAAGAAATTGAAGAGGTTTTAGCTTTCTGCTTGAGCGTAGGACTTCCAGTATGTCTGAGAGACATAGGTGTTGATTCGCTTTCTGACGAAGAGCTTAAAGCAGTGGCTGCAAAAGCGTGTATTCCTGAAGAATCCATTCATTCCATGCCTTTCCCGGTAACAAGCTCCGCTGTGGCAGCTGCCATCACAACAGCCGATGTCATCGGAAAAGCTTATAAAATGAAATTCGAAAGGAATTCACATGAATAAAATAATCAACTCTCCCAACCATCTGGTCTATGAAATGTGCAAAGGGATCGAACTTGCCCATCCCGAGCTTCAATTCATTGAAAAATTCAAGATCATTAAGAAAAGAAACATCAATAAAGAAAAGGTTACTCTAATCAGTGGCGGTGGAAGCGGACACGAACCCGCACATGCCGGATATGTTGGAGAAGGCATGTTGGATGCTGCTGTCTGCGGTGATGTTTTTGCATCACCTTCTCAAATACAGGTCTATCAAGCAATCCGAGAGACGGCCAGCAATAAGGGTACCCTACTCATCATCAAAAACTACAGCGGTGACATGATGAACTTTAAAAACGCTGCTCATTTTGCCAAGGAAGATGGAATCGATGTTGATTATGTGAAAGTCGATGACGACATCGCCGTAAAGGATTCTCTATATACTGTTGGACGAAGAGGAGTAGCTGGTACTGTCTTTGTTCACAAGATTGCCGGTGCTCTGGCTGAAGCTGGAAAGAGTTTGCAGGAAGTCAAAGCTGTTGCTGTGAAAGTGGCTGGAAATGTCAAGAGTATTGGTTTTGCTTTTAACTCCTGTACAGTTCCCGCAAAAGGGTCTCCCACTTTCGACATCGCAGATGATGAAATGGAATATGGTGTTGGAATTCATGGCGAGCCTGGTATTGAGCGCGAAAAAATCATCTCTGCCAATGCACTCGCCTCAAGAATGGTCGCTTCGCTCTTAAGTGCACTTGATATGACAAGCGGCGAAGTTGCACTCATGATCAATGGCTTCGGCAGCACTCCACTCCAGGAACTCTATGTTCTCAATCACGCTGTATACAAAGAGCTTTTGAGTGCCGGGATTACAGTCCATAGAATATTCGTTGGAAACTTTATGACCAGCATCGACATGATTGGGGCTTCTGTATCGCTTTTGAAGCTTGACGATGAACTGAAGATGCTGCTCAACACGCCATGCAAAACACCTGGTCTCCATATTTATGGTCCAGAATCACAGGTAGAATATGTCCCACTATCGATTGAAAATGTCAGTTCAAAGCCAGACGACATTTCGTACGAGATTCAAACGGATGAAGTCCATGCAATCATTGACAACGAACGACTATCACTCAACAATCTACATTATTTGGTCGACGCAATGAGTGAATGCATCATAAGAAATGAAGTGCCTTTCTGCGAACTGGATGCCATAGCCGGGGATGGAGATTTTGGGATGAGTGTTGCTAAAGGATTTAAGAGACTCAAATCAGAGTGGTCTGAGATCATCACCACTTCAAACTCAATAGGTGAATTTTTAGAAAGTTGTTCGCTGATTATTATGGAATATTGCGGTGGAGCATCTGGACCGATTTGGGGATCAGCATTCAGAGGTGCTGGCAAGTTCGCTGGTAATGCTTCTGATTTGTCTCTATTGCAATTTGCCGATATGATTCAGGCTTCCATAGTGGCGATACAAAATACTGGCGAAAGAACCTTTGGTCGCGGTGCTGTTGTCGGTGATAAAACGCTCATTGACTCACTGGTTCCTTTTGCGGACTCGTTAAAAGCTAGCGCTGTGGATCACCTCACTTTTAAAGAAGCTTTTTTGGTGGCTGCAGCGAGTGCTGTTGAAGGGGCAAATAGCACCAAGCTCATATCCGCTAAAATGGGCCGAGCTGGTACCGTTGGTGATAGAAGCATTGGTCACCCAGATGCAGGTGCTCAGGCATTAGGCATCATCTTCACGGAATTGGCGAACTTAATACAATAAAAAAATACCTTCTGCTGAAAAATTCATTCAATGAATCTTTTGGCGGAAGGTTTTTATTTTCCAATCGTTCTTCTATAGTTTTGAGGTGTGATTCCTGTTGCTTTTTTGAACAGCTTTATAAAATAACTTGCATCTTCATACCCACAGGACAATGCCACATACTTTACTGTGATGTCTGGATTGAGTAGCAGCTGTTTCGCGTGATTCAAACGAAGTGATTCAATATATTTCATAATACTGATGCCATAGGTCTTAGAAAATAGTCTGCTAAAATAGCTGTCCGATACATTACAGATTTGTGCCAAATGTTTTAAAGTGTGTTTCTCGGAAAAGTGTTCCTCTAAATATTTCATAGCCGGCATCAATAGTTCAGAGCTGTTTCTTTGCCTTATATTCACCACCGGTTCTGACGCAAGAGTCAATTCATTCAGCAATTTTTCTCCTGGATTTTGAACCATATACTGGCATATGGTTTGGAGTATTTTCGAGGATGCTTCAATTTTCGAATAAGAAATCGTCGGTAATTTCTCATATAAAGTTTTAAGAGTCGGTTTTTCATCAAAAAGAGTCTTTAAATCACTCAGTCTGTAGATGGTTTCAATTGCGGGTGATGGTTCATTTTGATCCAGTCTGATTTGTCCTGCCATTATGGCACCAAGGTACATGTCATTTATTATAATGGGGACTGCGATGTCAACAATGTTTGCATGGCACATGTAGATAAAGGGTTTCTTTGACCTGGCAGCTTCAAGTCCACCGTGTGAATCACATTTCTCGCAAAGAGCTGCATATTCAGGTAAAATTCTGATTCGACTGCAAAATTCACTACACTCGCTGTGCAAGTTCAGGGTTCTCCCTTTGTAGTCCACTGTAATGATCGCAAGGTCAGTCGATTTGGCTAAATTATCCTGAATGTGCTGAAATTCAGCAGTCTTAACTGTATCATAAAGATTGATCCATGTTTCATTCAAAATACTTCCCCCCTTAAGTGTGCCAACGGTTTCATTCATAATTGGATTATAACATATCCATCAGACGATAGCATCGAATTGATTCAATTCTATATTCAGCTAGTATAGTTTCGCTTCGCGAGAAAATTGAATGCTTGTAAGGAGCAAAAAAATAACTCTTTCGCGGGTAGGACTTGCGAATGGAGTCATTTGAATTATATGTGTTCTATGATTGTAGATTCAGAAGTTGCATAGACGCTAATAAGCTTTTGCGGAGCAAAAGCTCAACTACGCGAGTTATTACACCAACTGCGTTGGTGTAATAACTTTATAAAGAATTAATGACTTCAATATCCAGTCCTGTAAAAGATTGAATTACTGATGGATCAATTCCACCTAGTTTCATTTTTTTGGCTATCTCAATTTTATTTTCATCTTTACCTTGCTCTATGCCTTGTTTTACACCTTGTTTTATACCTTTTTCCATGCCTTCTGCAAGGCCTCTTTCCATTGCATCATCAAACCTTTGAACCATATCAAGCACGAATAATTCTTTGTTCAAAGCTTCATGTTGCAAATTAGGATCGTTTTGAAGTTCTTCCAATTCTCTTATCGCTTTTTGTATTACAAGAGGCAAATCAGTTCTCTCTGATAATTTCATAAGATCATCCTCATTTCTTAAACTGAGAAATTCCGCCCAATCGATCAACAATTCATTTTCTATACTTCTATTATACGCGTTGAGTTTATCGAGTTCAAGTACGTGAATTTCCAGATGGTCTGTAAACTTATTATATTCTTCCGTTTCGAGTATTTGAAACTTGGTGTGCATGCGTGGTGATGTAAACAATTCAAAGTAAACGATGTTGATTAGAATACATTTTTTTAGTTTCCTATAGGCATTGCCCTGTTGTAAACTTCCTGAATACAATTTTGACCAATAATAAAGAACACGCTCTTTATATGCTTCATGATCAAGTACTTGAAGTTCAACATCAATTTCTGTCAAATCCCTTAGTCTGATTCTCAAATCCAGCCTACTTTGTTTGAACCTAATATTCTCTGAGTTTATTTCGTTATTCAGAATCTCAAGATTTTGAAAATTATCCATGGGCATTCCCAGTATTCCACTGAGAAGTGACATCAAGGGTTGTTTGTCTTTCTCATTAGCAAAAAGCGCTTTAAAAATTATGTCATTTCTTGGGGTAGTGAATGTTTTGAAATTTGACATAGTAGCCTCCTAAAATTTGTTAATTATAGTTTATAACAAATTTTAAATAATTGCCATTATTTTCCATGTATATATCAAATATTGCTTTCAAGTTACATAGACGCTAGTAAGTTTGAGTTCTATTGACATTTTGCGTGCTATTACTTAGACGCTAGTAAGTTTTTGCTTCGCAAAATCTTACCTACGCGCTGTACTATTTATTACTATCGTTAAGCAGTAGTAATAAATAGTGCAGTATCAATTTCATCAAAATCAACATACTCCCCTATAAGGTCCATGTTCACATATCTGAGATCCACCAAAGTGACTGTGCTGTATTCTTCAAGCAAAAGGGGTGCAAGACTGCTGGCGAAGGAGTCTCTGAAGATCACCAGGGATTTGCCGGAGGTGTTTGCTGGGTTCTGGATTTCGACGATCGGTGTTGGTCCAGAGAGGAACAGATCGTAACCGTCAACTCCGCTGAAGGCAGAGGTGTCGTAAACATCTTTTGCTGTGACCTCACCATTTTCACTGTAATGCAGTGCGACAGCACCTTCAATTGAATCGTTTGTCAAATAGGTGACGCTGTCTGCACCTATGAGGCCAGCGGCTCCCCCATGGTATGCGCCGTAAAAAGGCGAGAGGGTTTCAGGCGTGTAGTGTGATGCGTCAAACGCGGTCTCAAATCCCATGGCTGACTGAAGGGCCTGCATGACACCGCCAAGATGGTCTTGTTTCCAGTGCAGGTCGGTGTTGTAATAGTCATCAAGGGTCAGAGCGCCAAACAGGTCAATGTAGGTCGAATGGGTGATGCCGGCGTTTAAGGTGTCGATCATGGCTTGATAGTCATTGAAGAGATACTTGTCGTTATCTCGGATGAAGTAGTTTTTGTCAGGGATGATGGCGTGGTAGACTTCAAGCCCCGTTAGGTAGCGCTCATAGACGGCTTCGATTTGCTTCGCGGCGTTAATGTATTCCTGAAGCTTTTTGTCGTAATCCATTTTGAAGATGTGTCCACCTGAGATGAAATATGAATTGTTGTCGTATTTCTGGAACACCCCGTATTCGATTAGGGCTTTGAAGTTTCTGAGGGGATTACGGTACACCATCTGATCCACGGCATACTTTTCGAAGTCTTCAAAGAAGTCGCCGCTGAGGATCGCATCGATGGTGAGTTCGGGAAACGGCTTCAGTTTGCGGCGCTCCGTCATGGAGATCGCTATATCGGATGTGATGAAGTTGAGCAGCATGACCAGAATAAGTGTCGATGCGAATGCCAGGGTGGTTCGTTTCTTGGTGGTCGATTTTTTATTCATTATAAAGCCTTTCAAAATCTAAAGTATAAAAACGGGTTGAAGGAGGAATCGATCAGGAATCCTGTGACAGCAACCAGTATAAGGACGATGGCAACGGGTTCTAAGTGTGCGAGTTTATTGAATAGCGTGTGACGGGGTCTGAAATTCACGACAGGTGTCGAGAACACGATTGCTATTATTAGCAGGATTTTGTTGCTCATCAGATGGTAGATCGATTCATCTGAAACCAGGGGAATCTCGAGGAGTCCCAGCATGCCTTTTGTCACGTTGGCTGCTTCACTGAAGCTTGAGCTGTTGAATAGCACGAAACTGAACAGGACAATAGTCAATGTGTAAAGGTGCCCGATCAATCCGGGTGCCTTTTTTAGCATTTTGAGCAAACAGAGCTTTTCGAGTATGAGGATCATGCCGAATAGGATACCCCATATGATGAAGTTCCACGCCGCACCGTGCCATATGCCCGTGGCGAGCCAGACTATACCGATGTTGCGGAACCATTTCCATTTGGTGGATCTGTTGCCGCCGAGCGGAATGTATAGGTAGTCTCTGAACCACTGGCCAAGGGACATGTGCCACCTTTGCCAAAACTCGGTGATGCTTTTTGCAATGTACGGATAGTTGAAGTTCTCGAGGAAATGAAATCCGAACATCCGCCCGAGGCCGATGCCCATGTCGCTGTAGGCTGAGAAGTCGAAATAGATTTGCAGCATGAAGCCCACTGCCCCGAGCCAGTAGAACAGTACGGAGGGCTGCTCCGCATATTTTGCAAGCGCCCAGAGTGTACCCAGTGGATTGGCGATAATCACTTTCTTGAGGAGTCCGGTGACGAACCGTTTGACGCCATATGCAAAATCATCCACGGTGTGTTTTCGGTTGATCAGTTCATCTTCAATGGTTTTGTAACGGACTATCGGTCCTGCGATGAGTTGCGGGAACAGCGAGACGTATAGTGCGAGGCTGGCGAGGTTTCTTTGTGCCTTGGCCTCCCCCCTGTACACATCGATCACGTAGCTCATGATCTGGAACGTGTAAAAACTGATGCCGATGGGCAATGCGATTTTGGTCCATCTGATGTCGAGGTTGAATGCTGCGGTCAAATTCTCTACGAAAAAATTGAAGTATTTGAATATGGCGAGCATGAGGATATCATAAGCGATGGCTGCAGCCAGGATCTGTTTGGCTCTGATCCTTCCGTGGTGCTTTTCGATGGCCATACCCGCGATGTAGTTGACGACCACTGAGCTGAACAGCAATAGTATGTACACTGGTTCTCCTACAAAATAGAAGACCAGGCTGGCAAGTAAAAGTGTGTAGTTTTTAAACTTGTTAGGCGTTAAAAAATACCCCACGAGTACGAGAGGTAAAAAATAATAGATGAACGTTATGCTAGAAAAAACCATATTCTTTCCTCCTGTACTTTCATGGGGTTTAAAGGGTTTACTCCGCTAGTGAGGTGAATGCGTCATGCAGTGCGGTTGAATCGTTGATCATGATAAGGATTACCAAATTGCCGATGTTGTCTACAATAATGTCATCTTCTTCGACACCTACACAAATCCATTTTCTCGGATCCACTTTGGTTTTGATGGTTTCCTTGACAGCTTCGATGTCGGCTCCTTCTTCCACTCTGAGCAGTACTACCGAATGCGCTATGGAGCTCATCATTGGCTCTGATGCCAATGCTTCAGTGTAATCCACATCGTTTGTTCCAATGAAGTAAGCTTCGTTTTCTTCTGTGAGTTCTGTGTTGGCCAGATTTGGAAGCTCAAGTCCTGAATTCTCGTAAATGGTTTCCATGATGACGCTGAGATCTTCTTTTAACAGTGGATTTTCCTGAGCCGTCTCCGCTCCTACACTGCTACACCCTACGCCTAAAACCAACATGATGCTGAATATTGTGAGTAAAATCATTTTTTTCATTTTGTCTTTCTCCTATTGTGTTATTGTTTTTGTTTACCTAGGTTAAGACGGATGTGGGGTCAGGTTAGTTCCGGATTAATTGTTAAGTGTTTGTAATGGGCGAAAAAATAAGACCCGTTTCGCAAGTGGTTGGGTATGCGAAATGGGTCTGTTGGGTTTTATGTGCACTTCCACAGTGCCATAGGATGATTCTTGATTCGCTCCAATATTTCATCTGACTCAAAGAGAAGTTCAGGGATATATTCTTTTTCCCTAAAGGCGTCAAGAAATTCCCACTCGTCATCATCCAACTTCAACAATGTTTCAAGTATTTTTTTAACTTGAAGTTGAGTGGCTTTGAGATCAAATTTATCCTTGCTTCGCAAAACAGGATAAAGATCTGTCTTGATACGCTGTTGGGAACTTGGTCAATATTACTGAACTGGAATTCTATAGGAGGAGCTTCTGATCCAATTGCACTATAAAAGACTATACACTTCCTCAGCAATACTTTATCCAAATCATCAAAGAAGTCAGACTTTACTAGATTATGAATATCATACAGATCTCTAGGTGCTGTTCTATTAAACAACGCAACAATTTTACTAGCGAATATTTCAATTGGATCAACGCAAAGAACCGAAATGCCCGTAGGTTCCCAGGTTGATTTAAAAAATCTGTGTGAAATTTGCAAAACATGGCTTCGAAGCATGTAATTAACTTCGATTTTAATATTATCCTTCATTCCACCTGCATTTGTATATTCATATATAAAAGAATCTAGTGCATGATAGTTCTTGGATTTTGAGCTCAGTGAATAGTCATTAGCAGCCATATACTTTACTATTCGATCATTTATCCTTTTTCTTGAGCTCATCATTTCATCCCTGCTGATATTCTCTGAAAAGTCTAAATCAATATCAACAGATAATCTTGGCAAATCAAATATGGTAAGATTGATCGCTGTCCCACCTTTCAATGACAATGATTTTCCAAGCAACTCGTCAGTTTCGAAAAACCTCAAGACTTCCGTTAATCGACAAATTTTCTCGTAAGTGTCACGAACGAATCCAAGTTCTTTTGCTTGTTTTCCCAGCAACACCTTACTCCATTCTCTCATTACGCTCAACTCCCTTATCTATGACAGCCTTGATTTTTTCTGGCGCATAAAGCATCCAGTCCTCATGTAAGACAAAATTCTTAGAAAGATTATCTTTTTCTGAGTACAAATATTTTTTCGACTTAGGAATTTTGTCCATGCAATAATCAAAAAACGATTTTGGTAAACTGAGTTGTTCTGAGAATTCCGTGAGAATATAGCCGGTTTTTTGATATAGACTTGCCAATCCATAATCATCGAGATAAGCCATGAGTTTGTCACTTCGTAGCGAAGGCACCAACATTAGACACTGAAGCAACTCCTCTAATCCACCAATTTTTTCAAACTCGTAGATGCTATCGATTACTGTCTTTTCAAGATCTGTAACTCTTATACCTGTATTTGTTGTAATTACTCCACTGTTAGCTCGTGGAGACACTCGTTTATATTCAATTCCATCATAAGTGAAATCTGAAAACCTATTGTTGGTGGTCACAAAGACCACATAAAAAACTTGATTGGCATAACCATAATACTCAAAGGCACTGTGATATGAAACATACGCATCATCAGCAATATGAGTTGCAATCATAAACCTGTTCGCAATGGGTTGCTTCGTTTCAAAACTGATTGCGGTATATAAGTCTCTTCGAATTCGTTCAATATAACCTGCTTTAAGATAATTATGAAGTAACGAATGTGCTGCTTGAGCATTTCCTGTTAATTTAACAACGTCTTGGCGGGAGAAGCATCCCAATTCCAATAATCTTTCAATATATTTCATAATCTCACCTTCTTATTCCTATTTTCTCATAAAACATTCTATTTTTCAAATGTTTTATGCAATAACAGGTATCTCTATTCTCGTTTTTACACATAACATTCTTTAAATATAATGTTACATGTAAAAATAAGACTCATTTCGAAAGGGTGAACTTCGATAATGAGTCTGTTTGGTTTATTCGCGAGTTATTACAACAACTTCGTTGGTGTAATAACCCTATATAGAATTAATGACTTCAATATCCAATCCTGTAGTCGATTGAATCAATGATGGTTCAATTCCAATTAGTTTCATGTTCTTTGCTATTTCCAATGCAGCACTTCTCTTTCCTAATTCAAAATTAATTTCGAAAAACTTCTTTTTGAGATACTCTAACTCTTCCCCTGAATAGTATTCAAGGTATTTTTCTAATCCTCGTTCCTTAATTTCATCATGTATTTGAACTAAGTCTAGAACAAATATTTCCTTGCTCAAAGCCTCCATTTCTTTCGTTGGGTCATTTTGAAGTTCTTCTAAATCTTTTATAAGATTTTGAAGATCAGGCGGTAAATCTGTTCTCTCAGATAGTTTCATAAGATTAACCTCTCTTTTTATAATAAAAAATCGCAAGCTGTGTTCGATCCCTAAGTTCCAGCTTTTCAAGGATGATGCTGATGTAATTCCTGACGGTGCCTTCGCTGAGGTACATGATCTCTGAGATTTCTTTGTTGGAAAGCCCTTCCGCCACGTGGCTGATGGTCTCCAGTTCGCGCTCGGTTAGTCCGTAGCTTTCAAGTCCAGCTTTTTCATCCTCCTTGAGGAGTGAGGGCAGTTTACCTATGATTTCCTCCCCATACACATTTTGCCCGAGGTAGGCGGTCTTCAGCGATGGGATGATGGAATCGAACCGTTGCTTGAGTATGTAACCCTTTGAACCGAGGCGCAATGCCTTGATGATGTATTCGTCATCAGAAAATGTGGTGAGAAACAGAATCTTGGCGTCCGGATCAGATGCGATGATTTTTTCCGCCGCCTCAATGCCGGTTATGCCGTCCATTCGAATATCCATCAAAATAATGTCCGGTCTATGTGATTTATAAAGCTCTATGGCATCAAAGCCGTTATTTCCTATGGCGACCACCTGAATGTCCGGGTCGGCCTCAAGTATGGTCTTTAGCGACGAGCTGACCAGTGCATCATCGTCAATTACAAGTACTCTCATAATGTTTGCTCCTTCGGTATAGTGATAAAGAGTTCAAATCCTCTGTTGGTTCTAATGAGAAAGTAGCCTTTCAATGCTTCGATCCTGTGTGCGATGTTCTTGAGCCCGATCCCGTCATCCGGATTATACGTCACCGTCGAGCCGTTGTCCGACACAATCAGTTGGTAAAACCCGGGATGCTCGACGAGTGATATGTCCACCCGGCTGGCACTTGAATGCTTGACCACATTGGAAAGCGCCTCTTTGATGATCGCCAATACCGCATATTTGACCCGAGGTTCAGGGACGGTTTCCATGTGCAGGTTGAGGGTTGTCTTACAAAATGTGAACTCTTCCGCAAGTTTCACAATCTGCGCATCGAGATCAATAGATTCGTCATAAAGATCATGCACACTGTTGCGGATGTTGTCCATGGCCAGATTCAGCGTGTCTTTGAGTGTGGCAAGTCCTGTATTAGACGGGTCTGTGACCATGAGTGCGCCAACCTGGATCAAGGCACTGGACAGTTGGTGTCCGACATTGTCGTGGATTTCCCTTGCAATGCGGTTCCTCTCATCGAGTGTGGCGGTATGAATCTCACTGTCCTGCTTCTCAATAAGCGCTTGGTTTTGCTTTTTAAGGTTGTGAGACAGCTCCCTGGTCTCATCGGACAGTTTCAGGAACCGTTCCCTGAGTGCCGCCTGATCGAGGGTCCTGTGCTTAAGCAGTATAGCCACAATCACGAACACGCCCATAATGACCCCCTGACTCACCGGGAGCAGGTAAATACACAACAGCGGATAGATCGCGATGAAGATCCATGCGTAGTGCTGCCTTTCGTATGCGCCGTATAGGACAACGGGCAGGAAATAAGTGAGGACTGGGAAGAAGGCGCAAAGTGCAGTGAAAACAGCCGTGATGATCAGCTGGACCCTTCTGTTGTCATCTATGTATGTAATCAGGCCGATTGCGATAATCGCCACAATAAACGGCACGACACTGAGCGGCTCCAAAATGAGCATGGCGTGAAGCATGCTCGCGCCGATGAACAGTATGATTTTGTCTATGGCATCTATGTGTCTCATACTTATCTCCTTGTAAGTTGACAGGTGCTGATTGGGGACAGGTGCAGATTGGTACCTAATTTTTTGCGGAGCAAAAAATCGCGTAGTTAAGTACAATGTTTTGTGAAACGAAACATTGGGCGTAGGTATGGTTCTCGCGAAGCGAAACTATACTAGCCTTAGGAAACTTATTAGCGTCTTTGTAGTTCTGAAATTCTAAGTATGTAGATAACAATTCGAAAAAATACCAATCAGTACCTCAATCAATATGTTACATTCAGTTTATCATTACTAAGTGTAATCCACAATCTGAAAAAAGGTGACATTTGTCATGATTATTGTTGATTCATGACACTTAGAATTTTTTTTGATTCGGTATAGAATATAACCATAAGAGAAACCCTAAAATTTTGAGGAGGAATATATATGGTAGTCAAAGTCAACAATCTGGTCAAACGTTACGGAGATCTTCTGGCTCTCGATCATCTTAATCTGGAAGTCAGATCCGGAGAAATATTTGGACTATTAGGACCGAATGGTTCAGGCAAAACCACAGCAATCAACTGCATCTTGTCACTGCTGAAGTATGACAAAGGAGACATCACCGTTTTCGATAAACCGATGTCACCTGATGCCTATGACATCAAAAAGGATATTGGCGTGGTCATGCAGGAAGTGGCCGTATTCAATGAACTCACAGTGTATGAAAACATCGATTATTTCTGTGGGCTTTATGTTTCCGATAAGGCGAAACGCAGAGCCCTGGTGGATGAAGCTATCGACTTTGTGGGACTGAATGATTTCAGGAAGTTCCGCCCTAAGAAACTCAGTGGTGGATTGCTCAGACGTCTCAACATCGCCTGTGGCATCGCACACAAACCAAAATTGATCATTCTCGACGAACCGACAGTGGCCGTCGATCCACAAAGCCGCAACAAGATTCTCGAAGGCATCGTGGATCTCAACAAACTCGGTGCGACAGTGATCTACACTTCACATTATATGGAGGAAGTCGAGCAGATCTGCTCCAGAATCATGATCATCGACAAAGGCAAGGTCATTGCCTCGGGAACCAAGGACGAACTGAAGAGCATGATCACACTTGGTGAGAAAATCACTCTCGATGTGTTCAGCATTGATGAAACGCAGCTTGAAGGACTGAGACAACTGCGAAATGTCACCAGCGTGGAATATGCAGGTGGAATCCTGGAAATCCGGTCACTCAAAGGTAAAAACAATCTTGAGCGCGTGCTCGAGTATGTCAAATTAGAAGGCATCAGCTTCGGTAAAATCTACTCGGAAATGCCGACACTCAACGATGTTTTCCTGGAAATCACGGGCAAAGAGCTCAGAGATTAGGGGGATGAAAAATGTTCAGACATATTTTTATATATAGGTTGAAAGTTCTCATGAAGAACAAAACCATGATCTTTTGGACGTTGATGTTTCCGATAGCCCTCGCAGCTTTCTTCAAACTATCTTTTGGTGGATTGGTGGAGCAAGGCACTTTCAGAGCCATCGATGTAGTCGTGGTGGAACAGGTAAAGCAGGAAGGATTTATGGGTGTTATGGAATCTCTATCCACTGGCGATGAGCCACTCTTTGATATGACAGTAACAGACCTTGAAACTGCAAAGAACATGCTTGAAGATGAGACTGTGGCTGCAATCATTACGGTTGACGATACCATTAGAATGACCGTAAATCAATCTGGATTCGGACAAAGCATCGTCAAATCCTTTTTGGATCAATACAACAACACTGCAGATGCCGTGAGCACTATTCTGGCAAACAATCCATCCGCACATGAGAGTATTGCTGAAGATCTCCGCTCCAGAGTGACTTATACTGTTGAAGAACCGATCACAGATGCCAAAATGGACATCACGCTGAATTACTTTTATGCACTGATTGCAATGGCTTCACTATACGGCAGTTTTTTCGGAATGGAAGAAGTCAGCAACATCCAAGCGAACCTCAGCGTCCATGCGGCTCGTGTGAATGTGGCACCGGTGCACAAACTCAAAACGTTCCTATACAGCACTTCAGCATCATTTTTGATTCAATACTCCGAGATGCTCGTATTTTTGGCATACCTCAGGTACATCCTGAATGTTGATTTTGGAGATCGCTTCGGACTGATTCTCGTGACCACTTTCGTGGGATCCCTTGTGGGACTCTCACTCGGTGCCTTTGTTTCAGCTCTGCTCAAAAGCAACGAAGATGTCAAAACAGGCATACTGATTGGAACGACCATGACGGGTTCATTCCTGGCAGGCATGATGTTCGGCGATATGAAATATATCGTTCAGACCAAGTTTCCGATTGTCGCCATACTCAATCCGGTCAATCTTTTATCCGATGCCTATTATGCACTTTACTTTTACGACGATTACGTCAGATACTCGCAGAACATCATGATTCTTTTGATTTTCTCATTCGTATTCTGCGCAGCAACGTACATGATCATAAGGAGGCGAAAATATGCCAGTCTTTAATCTTTGCCTTAAAATCCTGAAAAAAAACTTGCCTGTTATGTCTATCTATTTCGGAGTTTTCATAATGGTTTCGTTCATCATGATGTCTAATGCATCAGGTTCACAAACAGGTTACAGTGATGTCAAAACGGATATCGCAATCCTTGCGGATGAAGAATCGGTTTTAATCGATGGTCTAAAGACTTCCCTTTCAAATGTCGCCAATTTTATTGAAATCGGTAATGAGCGCGGTCAAATCCAAGACGCCCTCTATTTCAGAAGAGTGGGATATGTCCTAAGGATTCCAAGTGGATTCACTAATGAATTTTTAGCCGGTGGCACTCCTACCCTTTCAAAGACAGTAGTGCCAGGATCAAACTCAAGCATGTACATCGACATGAATATCGAGCAATACCTCAATACTGCAAGACTCTACGCCAACGCAATGCCTGAAATGCCTCTAGATGAACTGACCGAAGCAGTACTGGGTAATCTCTCTCAGGATACAAAAGTCAATATGCTCTCAAGTGAACGAATCTATGGTGAGCAAGGTATGATGCAATATTATTTCAATTACCTCGCCTACACCTTCATGTTCGTTCTCATTCTTGGTATTTCTGTCATCATGCTCGTGTTCAACGACCTGAATATCAAGCGCAGAAACGCCTGTTCACCGATCAGTGCAGCGAAAATCAACTTCCAGTTCTACCTTGCAAACATGCTATTCACTTTTGTGAGCTGGATGATCCTGGTCTCTGTGAGCCTTGCTTTCGGACACAAGGAGCTTTCAAGTCCAAACACTTGGTATTTCATTTTTAACTCATTGCTTTTCGCACTCACCGCCTCTGGTATCGGCTTTTTCATCGGCAATCTGGTCAAGGGTCGCGAGGCAATCTCAGCAGTCGCCAATATCTTCACCCTAGGCACCTGTTTCATCAGTGGCGTCTTTGTGCCACAAGTGCTCCTTGGCGAGGGTGTGCTCAGACTCGCAAGCTTCTTCCCTACTTACTGGTACGTGAAAGCCAATGCTCAAATCGCCGGCATCTCGAATCTTTCATGGTCGAACCTCAATGGCGTCGGCAATACTTTCCTCGTACAAC
>JAWSUW010000068.1:0-17738 GCA_033549245.1 Bacillota bacterium
AGGGATTGGGGAGTGGCTTTGCAAACATTTGATCAACGAAATTCTTAAGAAAAATCAAATGCCATATCTTCATATTTGGAAAGAAAACGCACCGTCGATCGCACTAGCGGAGTCATTGGGATTCAAACGCCATAGTGAGGTTGTATGGTTCGGTATAAAGAACCCGTATCTTGAGGACAGGAGGGGTGTCGTGCTAGATCAAAACGAATTATCAACACTTTTTGACACGCATTTGGTAGCAATGGATGAAAAACTGAAAAGTATGATGGATCAGGACTTCAATCATTCAAGTATTCACGAATATAGAGAAAGTATAAGACGTTTCAGAGCGTTGCTCTTCTTTTTCATGCCATTTATGAGACCTGGAGATTATCGTTTTTTCGATATGCACTCCAAAAGGTATTTTGACAAGACTTCATTGATTCGGGAAATAGATGTGTTTGAACACGGTTACGGCAGCATCATGAATGATTCTGTGATCAAGCAGCTATCAGTACTCAAGCAACCACTCCGCGCAAGGCTTATACTGGATGCCAAGCGTATGGCTTCGTTCAGGTTCTCCAGCACCCGAGTCAAGTTGATGAAGGTAGATTCAGGGCAGGAACCGGGATGTGATTGGAATAGACAGTGTGAATTGTTCAAGCAATTTATTGAAAAAGATGAACAGTTGCTTGGATATGAAGAGAAATATATTCATTCCAAACGAATGCTTGCAAAAAAAATGAAATACGTTCATGAGATCCTCATGCCGAATCATGTGGAACTCCAAAATATCAATAAAAAGTTGGAAGCTTTTCAGACACATGCAAAACTCTTGCATGATACTTGTGTCAATTTGAGATTCGTTGGAAAGTATGAGCTAGATGATGAACCGCTGATTGTCAAACTTATAGAGGATCACGCTTTCTATTCCAAGGCATCTGATGAAGCTTACCTCGAAGTCTGCAAAGCAATGAGTGAGTATATGGGCGAAAAAAAATAGGAAGAGGTCATCTTCCTATTCGATAATTATTTTTCGTTTTCCTCAACCCATTCTTTTGCATCATTTACAGCTTCTTCTGAAGGGATTGTCACTTTAGTTTCCTTTAGTTCTTTGTCGTTGTCTGCCCATGCTTCAGTTGCGCTTGAGCCCAATTTTTCAAGTTCTTTTGTTTTATCCATAATTGCACCTCCGTGTCATTGATAATTATTATCATTAATACCCTTGTGCAACGTTTTTTAAACATTGAATTCCATGTAAAAAAAATATAGAATTAGTTGTACTGAGAAATCAAAAATTAAAGGATGGTCAGTTTTGAATCCAGTTGAAAATCCAATTGAAAACCAGGAATCAGAGAACAAAACTTCAAAATATGAGAAAATTGCTTTGGATATCGCCTACAGCATTGTCAATGACGAATGGAAAATGGGTGACATCATCAAAGGTAGATCGACCCTTTCAGGGAAATACAGTGTTTCTCCAGAAACCATAAGAAGAGCATTAAAACTGCTGGAAGAACTTCATGTAGTCGAAGTCATAGAGAAAAAGGGGATGCTGATCAAATCAAAGACAGCTGCTGTCGCGTATATCAAAGAGTATCAATCCAAGGATCATGTGCTCTCACTCCGTGAAAACATCGCTAAGATGATCGATGAAAAAAGAGTGATTGAGGACAACATGCTGGTCAAACTGGATAAATTGATTGAGGAAGCAGTTCTACTCAAAAATGTGGGAATCATATACCCGCTGGAATTCAAAATTCCTGAGGGGAGTCCATTGATCGGACGTTCCATAGGAGATATCAGATTTTGGGAGCATACAGGTGCGACAATCATTGGAATCAATAGAACTGGAGAGCTTGTATTATCTCCTGGTCCCAAACTGGTGTTTTTTGAAGGTGACGTTGTCTTCTATGTCGGTAATTCACCAGGAAATTCTGAACGGGTCAATAAATTTATAAAAAGTACTGAATAAAAAAAGGGATGTATCGATTGAAAACAGTCGATACATCCTTTTTTTTATTGGTTGATTTTTCTTATGATCCCAAGCGGTGTTTGTTCATGGTCCTGTCCGAGTGGGTTGTCTTTCAGAATCTTTGCGATTTTTTCACGGTTCATGTTGGCGTGGGAAATGCCGAGTACGGAACCATCAAGATCGTTGATGTCCACAACGGCTACTTGGACACCATCATAGAGTTCGCTCAGTTCCTTGGCAACAGAGTCCGGTCGATCCGGTCCTAAAACGACATATTGATTATAAGGTGGAAGCGTGTTGGGTGTCGGACCATCAATAGAAGATGCCTTGTAACCGGCGATTTTATAAAAGACGCCTTTCTTACCCATCAACTTGGTTACAGCACTTGCAAAAGCTGCCCAAAGAATGCGTGGAATTCCACATTCCCTAAGAGCCATTTCCATGGTCTCAGGCATTCCAAGTCCAATACCGGCAGGAGTTTTCATAACAAATTTTGAAAGTAATTTTGCCAGAGGTCTCGGTGTGATGTCTTTCACTGGTATTGCACGACCCTGTGTTATAGCGACGATTTTTTCTGTGACAAACAAAAGATCACCGGGTTTGACATGTTCTTCGGTATATTTTTTAACCACGTCAATCAGTTGGTCATTCTCCATGACGACGTGTGTTTTAATCGGAATTCTAAGGTAAGTATCGTTATCCAGTTTGATTTCAGGTGCTTTGATTCTCTTTCTAGGTTCGCCCATAATGATCCTCCACGTTTATATCCATAGCTAATGTTCTCTAGTTATTATAACATCCCAATAGGCATATTTGGGAATGATTTTTATATTTTTGTGAATCCAGTGTAAAATTGCTAACAACCTTATTGACAAGGTGGAGTTGTCAGTGGTATACTATGTTACAGCCTGACAACTTGAGGTATTGTTGAAGTTGTCACTAAAAAATAATTTTCTTGAACCGGAAGGAGGTTTATATGGTTTTAAGCAAAGGTTACGTCATGAAGAACAAATCGATTCTGGAACCTTACACTATGCGATTCATCATGCCTGAAGAGATTGATCAGGTCATTACATTACAAGATCATATTTATGAATTGTTGCCTAATAAAGAAATTTTCTATAGAGATCCCAAAGAGACGCTTTTGTTTGAAATTGAACGTGGTGGGAGAATCATCGGCGTGTTCAATCACGCTAATCAAATGATCGCTTACCGTTATATAAGCTTTCCCGGTGAATCTGAAGATAATCTTGGCCTTGATATAGGTCTAAATGAATCGCAGTTCAAAGATGTTGTGCATCTGGAGACAACTCTCGTACATCCTGACTACAGAGGCAACAGACTTCAGGGGTTGACCCTTGAAAAAGCTTTGGAGTGGGTAGTCCCATTTGGATACAAACACATGCTTTGTACGGTTTCACCATATAATTATTTCAGTCTGAATAATATCATGAAGGCTGGTCTCAACATCAAAGCCCTAAAAAAGAAATATGGTACACCCGGTAAGGATGATGGCCTGTGGCGATTCATCCTGCATAGGGACATCACCAGTCTTTGCATCAATAATCCAAGTCAGTATGAAGCTCTAGAGATGGAAAAAATCAAAGAACAAAAACAATTGATAGAAAGTGGCTATGTCGGTTACAAACTTCATAAGGAAAGTCATCTGATACACTATACACAGGATTTCTGTCAAAACTGATCGCAGGTAAATCTTTCATGTCCATAAATTGGATATGAGAGATTTTTTTTGTATGATATAATATTTGTAACTGAAATAGAAAAGAGGAATCGATATGAGTGACAAGATAAAAGAGGCATTACTTAACTATGAATTAAGATTTCATGCCTTGTTTGAACAAACTCATGATGCTGTTTTTCTACTCGATTTTGAAGGCAATCATATCGAGGTTAATCAAAGAGCCTGCGAAATGTTTGGTTATACAAAAGAAGAAATGCTAAAACTCTCCTATAAAGATGTATCCATGAATCTGGATAACAGTCGTGACAAATTGGGTATCTTAGTGAAAGAGGGCACATTGCCCATATATGAAAGTCTATTTAGAAAAAAGGATGGATCGCCACTGCCTGTAGAAGTCAATGCTGTTCTTGTGAGTACAGTGGATGGTAAGCCGCTGTTCATTCAGAGTGCTTTAAGGGATATTTCCGATCGAAAGAATGCTGAAAACGAAATGATCAAGGCAAAAACCGAAGCGCAAATAGCCAATGAGATCAAAGGTAATTTCTTAGCCAATATGAGTCATGAATTCAGAACTCCACTCAACGGTGTGATTGGCATGCTTGGACTTTTGCAAAAAACAAGTCTCGATCAAAAGCAGAAAGATTACCTGGACAAAGCACTTGAATTTTCAAGACTTTTACTTCATACGCTTAATGACATCCTTGACTTTTCAAAAATTGAGGCTGGAAAACTGACACTTGAAAAGACCCGATTTGAACTTCATAAAGTTATTGAAGACGTCAATGCGATAGTCTCACCGTTAATTTTTGACAAAGGTTTGTCTTTGACAGTGACTGTTCCTAAGAATGTTCCGGAATGTCTGGTTGGTGATGGACTTCGAATCAGACAAATTTTGATCAACTTGATGAGCAATGCGGTTAAATTCACTAATCAAGGCAAGGTGGGCATAAAGGTGGAAATGGGCGAGATGATTGACACTGGAAAGGCCTTGTTCATATTTGAAGTCATGGATACTGGAATTGGAATGAATCAAGCTCAAATGGAACACATCTTCAGTCCATTTGTACAAGCGGACAGTAGTGTTACCAGGCAGTATGGCGGTACCGGTCTTGGGCTTGCCATTGTGAAAGACTTGGTAAAGTTGATGGGTGGAACGGTCTCACTGGAGAGTGAATCAGGATCAGGTAGTTTATTTAGAGTGATAATCCCATTGGAGTTCATAGAAGGTGATGCACTGGATTCGTTTGTCCTTGATTCAAAGAAAATCGCAAAGGAAAAGAAAGTCACTTTTAAAGCGCCCCTTAGACGACGGTCAGACCCAGAGATCATCGGAGAGAAAGCTAGAGAAGAACTGATGAATAAACTGATTGAGGCTTTGATTGCCCATAAACCCAAGCAAAGTTTAGAGTACTTGGGGAAACTGGAAATTTATTTTCTCAGACTTGAAGATCAAGAGATCATGAATAGAATCAAAGCTCAAATCAAGAGTTATAAATTTGAAGAGGCGCTTTTTTTAGCTGAAAGCCTCCAAGGAGGGATTTCTCATGAACACCCTTAAAGAATGCACCATTTTGGTAGTGGATGATACACGTATAAATGTCGATATCCTTGTAAATATTCTTGGCGATGATTATGAGGTGTCAGTTGCAATGGATGGGCAAGAAGCACTCGATACCATTGAAAATGCCAGACCGGACCTTATATTGCTCGACATCATGATGCCCATCATGGATGGCTACACAGTCATAGAAAAATTGAAGGAAAATGCGATTACGGAAGATATTCCCGTTATTTTCATCTCAGCGCTTTCAGATATATCCAACAAGACAATGGGGTTCAAACTCGGTGCGGTGGATTATATCGTCAAACCATTCAATATTGAAGAAGTCAGGGCACGAGTAAAAACACATCTGATGCTATCGCTTGCTCAAAAAGCGCTTCAAAATCAGAATGAGATTCTTGAAATCAAGGTAGAGGAACGGACAAGGGAGCTCATGTTGACACAACAGGCTACGATAATGAGTTTTGCAAGCCTCGCTGAATATAGAGACCTTGAGACCGGTGGTCATATCAAAAGAATCAAGGAATACGTGCATATAATCGCGAAGGAATTGATGAACAATCCCAAATATCAAAATATGATCAACGATAAATACATCGATTTTCTGGTACAGTCATCACCACTTCATGACATTGGCAAAGTAGGAGTTCCCGATGCCATTCTTAAGAAGAGCGGGAAACTGGATACCGATGAATTTGAAATCATGAAAAAACATACTACGTACGGCAAAAATGCGATAGAAACCGTTGAAAAGGATTTGGGTGAATTGGCATTTTTACATCTCGCTAAAGAAATGGCATATACACACCATGAAAGATGGGATGGACTCGGTTACCCAAGGGGCATTAAAGGGAATGAAATACCTTTATCGGGTAGAATAATCACCGTTGCAGATGTTTATGATGGATTGGTCAGCAGAAGAATATACAAGCCACCATATACGCATCAGGTTGCTGTAGAAATGATTCTAAAAGGTAAGTCGATGCAGTTTGACCCGGATGTGGTTGACGCGTTCGTGGGGTGTCTTGAGGAGATCAGACGCATCGCCATTGAACAGGCCGATTCAGATGAAGAACGCGAAGTGCTCATGAATGCATATAATGATTCACATAATGATTCACTTGAAATTCCTTCTTCATATGAGAGGTACAATGATACATTTGTATCTAAAAACAGGAGTTCGCATGAGATTAAATAACTACATTAGTGCCTCGGGAATGTGCTCGAGACGAGAAGCTGACAAATGGATTCAAATGAAACGTGTCAAAATCAATGGAAAGATTGCTGGACTGGGTGAGAGCGTCAACCCTGGAGATCATGTGGTAGTCGATGGAAAGCCAGTACGTCCAAAAAAGGAGAATGTTTATATCGCATTCAACAAACCTGTAGGTGTGACTTGCACGACGGAACGTCATATCAAAGGCAACATTATTGATTTCATCAACCACAAAGAACGCATTTTTCCGGTAGGTAGATTGGACAAGGATTCTGAAGGGCTCATTTTACTGACCAGCGATGGCAGCATTGTCAACGCGATTCTCAGAGAAGAAAACGAGCATGACAAAGAATATCTGGTCACAGTTAATAAGAACATAGATGATGCCTTCATTTCCAATATGGAAAAAGGTGTGAAGATTTTTAATCCAGTCAAAAAAAAGCATACGACCACAAAACCTTGTAAAGTGGAATTGGTTAAACCAAGGACTTTTAGAATTATTCTCAATCAAGGCCTCAACAGGCAAATCCGGAGGATGTGTTCTGCACTCGGATACGAAGTTGTTTCACTCAAAAGGACGAGGATCATGCATATCCATTTGAATCAGCTTAAAACCGGGAAATGGCGTGATCTCACGCAGCAGGAACTAAAAACGCTTCTCAAGTCTTGACACAAAAATGTTAAGTGATATAATAAACGCAAATGCAAATCAGTTGCATTTGCGTTTATTATTTTTATTTTGTGGTATATATTTATTGAATATAGATGCAGGAGGCATAAAAATGAAAAAAATATTAACTGTTGTGATTGCGGCAATGTTGGTTTTTGCCCTTTCCGGTTGTGAATCGAATATTGAAAATGTTGTCGTTGCAGATGAAGGGTCACAAGTGTCCAAGCGATTGAGCATTGTCACATCACTTTATCCACAATATGATTTTGCAAGAAGTATAGTTGGGGATAAAGCAGACGTGATTCTGATTTTACCCCCAGGCGTAGAGTCACATTCGTTTGAACCGACACCACAGGATATGGTCACGCTTCAAAATGCGGATTTGTTTCTTTATACCGGTAAAGAAATGGAACCTTGGGCATACAAACTTACTGAGAGCATTGATGCAAAAATCGTGGATCTGAGCTCGGGAATCACTTTGATGGATTTAGAGGAACATGAGGACGATCACGAAGATGAAGAAGAGGTACATGAGGAACTCGTGGATCCACATTTTTGGACAGATCCGAATCTGGCTATTGTAATGGTTGAAAACATATTGGCGTCATTGAAAGTGGTGGATGTAGATAATACCGCATATTATGAAGCAAACGCCAACACGTTGAAGCAAGCGCTTTTGGATCTGGATGTTGAAATCAGTGAAACACTTTCCAAAACCGCATCAAAAACCATTCTTTCTGGTGGACATTTCGCTTTTGGGTATTTTGTGGAACGATACGGTCTTGAGCACATGTCACCTTATGAGGGCTTCTCTCCAGATGCGGAACCAACTCCTAAAAAAATTGCTGCACTTATTGAGACCATCAACGAGACTGATGCAAAGGCAATTTTTTACGAAGAATTGATTGATCCTAAAGTTTCAAGGGTCATAGCAGAAGAGACAGGCATTGAAATGCTCTTATTGCACGGTGCACACAATGTCACAAAAGAAGAATTTGAATCTGGCAAATCCTACATTACATTTATGAAGGAAAATCTTGAACGATTGAAGATAGGACTTGGATATGACGAGTAAATTGATTGAAGCAAAAAATATAACTGTTAGATATGGAAACAATGTGGTTCTTACTGACATTAGTTTCGCTATTGAAAAAGGGGATTACATCGGTCTTGTGGGTGCCAACGGATCAGGCAAATCAACACTTGTGAAAGCCCTCCTGGGGCTTGTTCCCCTAGAAAAAGGGAAGATCATATACAACAATCTCAATAAATTTGAGCATGGCATAGGGTATCTGCCTCAAGTCGCTGTCACAGGCAACACCCTTTTTCCAGCCGAAGTGAGAGAGATTGTCGGAATCGGGCTTTTGGGTCAAAAAAAATTCCCTAAGAGACTGACCAAAGAGGACCACTTGAAAGTGGATACGATTTTGGACAGACTGGGAATCATCGGTCTTAAGCATAAGAAAATCGGAGATTTGTCAGGTGGGCAACAACAAAGGGTCCTGCTCGCCAGAGCCATGGTCTCACACCCGAAACTGCTGATTCTGGACGAACCTACCAGTGCCCTGGATCCAAGAGTGAGGGCGGACTTCTTCAACTTGATTGAGGAAATCAACAAAGTCGACCAGACGAGCATAGTCCTTGTATCACATGACCTTAGCAGCATCAAGCGGTATACCAGGAAAATGATGCTACTCGATCGAGAACTGGTCTACTTTGGTCCTTCGGGAGAATTTGATTTGAATTTTGGCACAGCAAAGGGGATGCACAATCATGAACATGATTATTGATACGATAAAAGAAGCACTTTCATATGGTTTCATGCAAAGAGCCATCATTGTTGGCGTACTGATCGGACTCAGCAGCGCCATGCTTGGCATATTTCTGGTGCTTAAAAAATACTCCATGATCGGGGACGGGCTGGCACATGTGAGCTTTGCCACCGTAGCCATCGCACTTTTCCTAAATGCATCGCCACTGCTCATATCGATTCCGATAGTCATTGTGGCTTCGATTTTGATCATGGAACTCAATGAAAAAGCGGGAATTCACGGAGATGCCGCCATTGGACTTGTCTCCTCTTTTTCGGTCGCGCTCGGGGTACTCCTATCCAGTGTCGCTGGCGGATTTAATGTGGATTTGTTCGGATATCTGTTCGGAAGCATTTTGTCCATTCAAAAGTCCGATCTTTGGTTGTCTGTATTTTTGGCGGCTGGCGTCATTTTCACTGTGATCTTCTTTTACAACGATTTATTTGCGATCACACATGATGAGGCATTCTCAAGTGTCATCGGCATTCCCACAAAGAGAAGAAATTATCTGATTGCCACTTTGACATCAGTGACCATAGTGCTCGGAATAAGAGTCGTGGGAACGATGCTGATCTCCAGTATGATCATATTTCCAACGGTGGCCGCCCTTCAGATCTCAAAGAGCTTTAAGTCGACTATTGTGATTTCCTCAATGATTTCTGTGTTTTCAGTCATTGTGGGGGTCCTTGGGTCTTATGTGTACAACTTGCCGTCGGGAGCCAGTATCGTGATGATCAATGCGGCAGTTTTCGTATCAATGATGGGATATAAACGTTTGGTGCGTTCTTGACACATGGAAGAGGTGAATGAAATGGGATCAATAGATTTGAAAGTTGTATTTAAAAAATATGGCATAAAGAATACTGTGCAAAGGCAAGCGGTTTACAATTATCTTACAGATGCATCCGCACCAATCACTGCTGAGCAAATATATATGGAGTTGACCCAAAGTGAAAGTGATGCGATGAACTTATCGACGGTATATAGGATTCTAGATCTTTTCACGAAAAAAGGGTTGGTACTCAAATCAAATTTACAAGCGGACGGCAAGTCGACATACGAAATGAATCATATGGAGCATAGGCATCACCTCATATGTGTGAAGTGCAACAGTATTGTTCCTATAAAGGGATGTCCACTTGAGGATTATGAGAAAAGACTGGGTGAATCTACTAATTACGAAATCCTTGAACATCATTTGGAAATTTTGGGAATTTGCCCTAAATGTAAAAAATAAAATAGCCCCACACAAACCTAAATAAAATGAAGGTTTGTATGGGGCTTTTGAACGTTTATAATGGCGTGAAATAATTTTGTGTATAATAAGTTCCGAATGGACCACCGAAGTAGACTCCAACACCAAGATATTCAATGTTTCTGACAAGATTTTCGCGATGTCCAAGTGAATTGACCCATCCAGCGTGTGCTCCGAAAGCATTGAGATAACCTGCTGCTATATTTTCAGCCGCCAATCTGAAGTCAATGCCATCTGCGGCAATTCTGTCAAATGGAGATTGTCCGCTCGGATTGATGTGATCGAAGAAATCGCGTACTGCCATGTCTTTGCTATGCTTACGTGCCACAACCGCAATCGGTTCGCTCCATTTTAGGAGTGGTTTTCCATTCTCGAGCCTGAATACATTGTTCAGATCAAAAACCTGTTTCTCAAAACTGATTCTCATCGAGTCTGATAAATTGCCATACTGGGAGTTCATACTCTTTTCGACAGCAGTGTCAATCAGCATGATGGAAAAAAGCCTGCCGGAATCGTGATTGTCAAAGTAAGTGGTCAGATATATGTTGTTCTTAAGGTATACTGCAGATTCCTGATTGTTCATTTGAACGTATTCATCCACACCTTTGAATATACTGTTGATTGGACTTCCAAGTGCTTTCGTCACTGCAGCCTTGTTTTGGTTCATGGCAAGTGATGTTGATGATTCAAGCAAATCGGATGCTGTAAATAATGCCACAACTTTTTGATTGCTGACACCAACCAGGAAGTAGTCCAAATAATTGTCATGATATACCCACCATTTGAATCCATAAGCACTGTCGTCGATTCTCACGGGTTCTCCGTAGATTTCTTTGACCGTGACTGAAGAATCTCCGATTTCAATGTCGCTGACGGAAAATGGGGTGGATAATGTTGCAAAAGCATGTCCTGGAGCGTAGCCTGAAGCATCCAGATTGTCCGTGACGAGTTCAATTTTGTTAAGTGTGGTCAGGTATTTTTCGAGTACTACTGATGACTCCGCACGAGTGGCGTTTAGCATTGGCTTAAACGTTGAATCCGGATAACCATTTATGATTCCGATGGCTACAGCGGATATCACCGCGTCAAGGTATCGGCCAGAAACCGTATTGTAATCGGTCAACTTGTGACTGGCTTCCGCAATGGCTTCGCCAGAGACTGTTGCCCCAGTGGCAAGGTATGCTTTTGTTATGATGCTCGCCATTTCCTGTCTGAGAATGGGTTTTTCATAAACACTGAGATCAGTGCTTCCGAATTCGTCCATTTTGATATAGTTGGCCTCGATTGCGGCATCGATATAGGGTTGCCCCCAATACTCGTTTTCAGAACGTTCTCTGACATCAATGGATTGTGCTTTGATCACGAGAACAAGGTATTCGATTCGTTTTATAGTGGAATCGGGTTTGAAACTTCCATCGGGATATCCGGTAATGACACCGTATTTAGTGATGTTGTTGATTGTATTTTCCGCCCAGTGTCCGTCTACATCATTGAAAGTGACTGCAAAAGATACTGGAACGCTTAGTGTGATTACTGAGATAGCAAGTATAATGATAAGAGATTTCAGAGCCCAAAAGATGTTTTGCTTTTTAGTCATATGGTTCTCCTTTCGGTTACTAACTATTACATTATAACGCATTAAGCTTACAGGCGTATTACAAAATTATAAACAATACAAAACAATTGTGTTATAATATATTGGATTTGAAATCAGATAAAAGAGGTTGAAATGGCAATTAAAAGCAAAAAGATAGATATGACAGAAGGCGATATCCTTTCCAGCCTGCTTAAAATGGCACTACCAATCATGGGAACGAGCTTCATGCAGATGGCCTATAATCTAACCGATATGATCTGGATAGGATTTCTTGGATCCAGCGCGGTGGCAGCAGTTGGAATCGCCGGATTTTTTGTATGGTTTGCCAACATGTTCATCATGCTGAGCAAAACCGGTACAGAAATCAGGGTTGCACAAGCTTCTGGTGCAAAGGATGAGATGCGTGCGGAACACTTTGCGAGAAGTGGTCTCCACTTGATATTCTTCCTTGCAATGGGTTATATGACCTTTCTCCTGGTGTTTAAAACAGGTCTGATTGAATTTTTCAACACCGGCAGTCCTGAAGTGGAAAAAAACGCCATCAGTTACCTGTCCATTATAGCCATAGGAATTCTGTTTCCGTTTGCCAATCAGGTGTTCACTGGAATATTCAATGGGCGTGGAGACAGCAGAACTCCATTTATGTTCAATGCTGTGGGACTGGTGATCAATATAGTGCTGGATCCGATTTTGATCAATGGCATCGGACCTTTTCCAGAAATGGGAGTGGCGGGTGCTGCGCTAGCCACTGTATTTGCACAATTTGTGGTTTTTATCATTTTCGTATACAACATAAAGTTCAAACATACCCTGTTTGAGCATTTCACACTGATGAGTCCCATCAAATGGTCGACACTTTCAGATATCATGAGACTAGGTGGACCACCGGCGATCCAAAGTGGATTGTTTACTTTCATATCCATGATCATAGCAAGAATCATTGCTGTCTACGGTCCGCTACCTATCGCGGTACAAAAGGTCGGT
Organism: Bacillota bacterium; assembly: GCA_033549245.1. Classification (GTDB taxonomy): domain Bacteria; phylum Bacillota; class Clostridia; order Peptostreptococcales; family Acidaminobacteraceae; genus Fusibacter_D. The sequence continues at coordinate 12,751 of JAWSUW010000068.1, forward strand.
TCTCAGATTGAGTCCATAACTTGGATGACTGCAACAGGACTAGCTGTTGCACTGGGTGCATTTGTGGGACAAAACTATGGCGGCAAACAATACGGCAGAGTGGTGAAAGGGTATCGGACAGCCATGAAACTGGCTTTTTCTCTTGGAATATTTAATACTTTGCTCCTTTTTTTTGGAGCCAAATACCTTTTTATGATCTTCATCAGAGAGCCGGATGCGATTTCACTTGGCGTGGATTACTTGAGAATCCTTGGCCTTTCCCAACTCTTTATGTGTATTGAGATCACGACTTCAGGAGCGTTTAACGGAATAGGGCACACAAAACCCGCCGCAATCACCAGTATAGTCTTCAACATACTCAGAATCCCCATGGCACTCTACTTCAGTCAGATGACCTTTTTAGGGCTCAACGGCATCTGGTGGAGCATCAGCATCAGCAGTGTCTTCAAAGGAACTATCGTCTATATTTGGTTTGAAAGATTGTTGAAAACCGAGAAAGAGTTCATGAATTAATAAATAAAAAAAGGATGTCTCAATCATTTGAATAAAAATGATCGAGACATCCTTTATTGTCAGCCCACGTAATTGAGCACAAGATATACCAGGTAAAAGAGTACAAGCAATGCGCCTTCTTTTCTGTTCAGTGTATGCCCCTTGTTGAGGGTGAATACTCTGAAAGTAAACAAAATCAAAAGCATTGCAGGAAAATGAAGTGAATAAAAATTCTTTGGAACTGCAAGTCCAAGCGGTGTTGCTGCTGCAGACATACCGACCACGAAAAGGACGTTGAGAATGTCCGCACCGATGATGTTACCAATGGCAAGGTCTCCGTGACCTCTCATTACTGCTTTTACACTTGTCGTCAATTCAGGCAAACTTGTACCGAATGCAACTAATGTCGCAGCGATGATGCTTTGTGGTACCCCAATTCGGATTGCCGATATTTCAACTGCTGGAATCAAGACTTTAGATGAAAGAATGACAAGTGCCATACCTGCTGCCATCAGGAAGAATTGTTTTACCAGACTTTCTTTGTCATGTTCCTGAATTTCTTCGCTGATCTCATCGAGGATTTCTTTTCTAGAGTGTTTGAAAGACCAGTATAGATAAATGCCCAGAAAAGCAAGGAGAACAAATCCCATTCCTTGAGTAATCACACCTGAACTTGAACTCGAAAAAATCGGAAGCGCGAATATTACCAATAAAACTCCCGCCAAAAGCTGAATCCAACTCTGTACGCGAATTGATTTGTAATCTATGACAATTGGGCTGATCAGAGCAGCTATACCTACAATCAATCCAGTGTCTGCGATGATGGACCCTACGGCGTTACCGAGTGCGAGGTCCGGATTGCCATTGATAGCGGCCAAAACCGAAACAGAAACTTCTGGTAGTGTGGTTCCAAGTGATACGACTGTTGCGCCGATTATGGCTTTTGGTATACGTAGATGTGCTGAAATGGCCACTGCCTCATCGATAAGGATATCAGCGCCTTTTCCAAGGGTATAAAGTGTGATTGCGATAATAGCAAATAAAAAAATTGTGGATAGTGGGGTTAATAAACCCAAAATCAGTTCGTCCATGATATCTCCTCTTTATGTTTTGATCGGGGAACCCAGGCAATAAAAAAACTCTACAATTCACCCGCGAATTGTAGAGTCTCACACGATTTCAAAAAATCATCCAAACCGGGACTATGTCCGTTCTGACGGCTTGGATTCCACTGACGGGCAGTTACTCCCTCTAACACAACAAATTTATCATAAAATTAATATGATGTCAATGAATCGGGGACATATTGCCAAAGAGTAAAAATATTCGGATAATTATTAATAAAATGACCTACTTTCTTAACATCGATTTTATTGTATTTGTAAGGTCTGTATGGTATTTTTAATACACAAAACGAACTTAGAAGCCAGGTGATGAGAATTATGACTATAGATTACATAAAACTACTCAATCCTTCAGCATTCTCCTCAGTGGATACCATCCTGGAGTGGAGAAGCGAAGGCGTTCGTATGGTAGGCATAGATAGTAAAACGAAGAAAATTGAATATAAATTCGATAGACTTATGATGGAAGACGAATCCGTTGACAAGGTGATTATACATTGCAACAGATATTTTGACATCAATCCTGAAGTGGTCATATTTGAAGCCAAGCGTGTGCTGAGAAAAAATGGTCGGATCTTTTTATCATTTTATCACGATGAGGAGATTGGTGTCGTCTCAAAATGGTTGTCCAGACTCAGAACCAAATCCAGGTGGTCCATGGATCAAGTGGCCGAAATAATCAATAAGTCGGATTTGCTGATAGACAAGAACATCATTGTTGAAAACGATCTGATGTATTTTGAAGTCATAAAACTTGAAAACGAAAAACTCGGCCGGATGATCTGGTCATAAAATCATGCACATTGTTGCATGGTTTTTTTTATGATAAAATTAGGAGGACAAAAGACATCGGAGACTGATTATGCTTGAACTTAAGAATTTAGGTAAATTTTACAGCGACCAGAAAATTCTGGAGAACTTAAACCTGTCTATTGAGCCAGGTGAGATATTTTGCATTCTCGGTCCATCAGGTGCGGGAAAATCCACATTGCTCAACATTGTTGCGGGAATCATTGATTCATACGAAGGAAAAGTGGTCAATGATGCCAAACGCATAGGCTATGTGTTTCAAGAGGATCGACTTTTACCATGGATGAATGTAGAAGACAACATAAAGATTGTCAATGATGCTTTGACCAGTCAAGAGATCAGCCATCTTCTCATTGAGATGGAATTATTGAAGGATAAAAACAAGATGCCACATGAGTTGAGTGGTGGCATGAGACAACGGGTGGCTATTGCGAGAGCATTTGCCTATAAACCCGATTTGCTTCTACTAGATGAACCCTTCAAATCCCTGGATTATTCATTGAAGTCGAAAATGATCGATGCGCTGCTAAGACTTTGGAACGAGACTGAAATCACGGTTTTGTTTGTTACACATGACATGGATGAAGCTCTGTGGACAGCGGATCGGATTGCACTTTTAGCAAAATATCCTAAGGGTCTTCTTGACATTTTCAGTATTGAAAATCCGAGAGTACTGTCCAGTGAAGATGTAATTAGACATAAAAATTCTATTAAAACCTATTGGGAGGAAAGCATATGAAAAAGATGTTGTACTTGGTTTTGCTTTTGATGATGATATTTACTGTGAGTGCTTGTTCACAAAATGTGGAAGAACCGGAAGTTGTTATTGAAGAACCAACGGGTGATGTAATAGAGACTCCTGAAGTAACGACACCTGAAGAGCCGCTTTATGTTAAAGCAATGACGCCTGAGGGTGCGACAACAATAGCGATGCTCAAGATGATCTATGAGCAACCTGAACTTATGAATAATGTAATTGTCGAATACGAAAGTATCAACTCGACAGATCTTTTGGCTTCTGAGATCATAGCGGAGAAGGTGGACTTCGCACTTATTCCGACCAATCTCGCCATCAAATTATACAACAAAGGTGTTCCTTATAAGTTTGTAAGTATCAACACACATGGCAACCTATACATGATCACATCGGAAGATATAGACTCATGGGATTCACTTAAAGGAAAAGATGTTTACATGATTGGACAGGGGTTGGTGCCGGATCTTATTTTCAGAGCTTTACTTGAAGCGAACGGACTGGACCCAGAGAACGATCTCAATATCATATATTTGGCGGGTACATCCGAAGTAGGACCGACATATATCGCTGGAAAATCAACAATTACCATCATGCCAGAACCTGTACTTTCAACACTTGATGCAAAAGGAATTTCTTACAATATGCTTTTTGACCTACAAGAGGAGTATGAAAAGATATCAGGAATAGAAGGCGGGTTCCCTCAAGCTGGACTCGTCGTCAGAAACACTATTGCAGAAGTCTACCCTGATTTGGTCGTAGCATTTGCTGATGCGCTTTCTGAGTCTTCGGATTGGTTGAATGAATTTCCCGATCTCGCGGGTGGATATGCTGAACAACTGGAACTTGGCATACCAGCACCTGTTTTTGTGAAAGCAGTGGATGGTCTTAACATCCGCCATGAAGACGCCTTTTTGAACAAAGAGAAATTGGAATCGTTTTTCATGATGCTTTATTCGTTTTCCCCGGAAGCCATAGGAGGAAAAATGCCTGATGAAGATTTTTACTTCAAAAGATGATCGGCAACTCATTGACCAGAAGAAGAATATTTATATCACTATTTCCACAATAGGTCTGGTGCTTTTTTGGCATTTGTGCGCTGTGGCTCTTTCAAAACCCTATATATTACCTACACCTGTGGAAACTTTGGAGGCTTTTTTACAATTGATCTTCAGCAGTTCATTCCATTCAGCACTCATTTATACACTATTAAGGGTGCTTAGTGTTGTGATCGTCAGTACTCTTTTAGGAATAGTAATCGGAATCTTGTCCGGACGGTTTGCTGTGCTTGAACATTTGCTTTCACCACTTGTGCTTTTGATCAAAACAGTGCCCACCATCGTTTTGATTGTTTACGTTGTTCTTTGGATGTCGGGTTACCTGGCACCGATTTTCGTGACAATCCTCATAACCTTTCCTGTAGTTTATGGTAATGTCCTTGAGGGGTATAAACGGATGGATGAGAAAATTATTGAACTTGCGGATGTGTATCAATTCAATTGGATCAAAAAACTCAGGGCTGTATTGTTCCCTTCCATCAAACCGTACATTCAGTCCAGTGTACTCACCATCAGTGGCCTCGGACTCAAAGTGGTCATTGCATCTGAAGTGTTGAGTCAGACACAGAACTCACTTGGAAGGTCGTTTCAAATCGCCCGCATGAATATTGACACAAGCGAAGTTTTAGCACTTGCAATGGTCACCATTATCATTTCCATGATGCTTGACAAGTTGTCAAAACATCTGCTTGATAAAATGAATTGAGGTGGTAAGATATGGGAAAATCAGGACTGGAACATCTTTATGAG
>JAWSUW010000069.1:0-12269 GCA_033549245.1 Bacillota bacterium
GTACTATATGACCATAACGGAACGCTGAGCATGAAAGAAATCGGGACATTATTGGGTAAGGAAAAATCAACCATTACAGCCATTGTCGACAAACTTGAAAAGTTAGGATATGTAAGTAAAATCAAAAGCGAGAAAGACCGGAGAACCACATACGTGTGTTTGACCGAAATGGGAAAAGACATTGAAAAGAAATTTGAGGAAATATCTTTTGATGTTCAAAGTACAGCATATAACAATTTTACACAAGAAGAAAAACGTGAATTTCTGCGACTTTTAAAAAAGATGAACCAAAATTTTGATGAGTAGATGAGCAAGTGTCAATTGAACCTTTTCATTATTAGGCATTTAACTGGTCCCTATTTAGGGTATAAGGTTAATGAGACCGTAACTCATTACTTTATACCTCAGATTTGGATAAGGTACAACGCTTATGAAAGGAAGGTATCACTTATGTTATATGAAATTGTAAATCATTTTCCAGAGGATATGATCGTAGATAGGGAGGGACCACTGGTTTCTCTTTATCAACCTACTAATAAAACATTCCCAGACAACAAACAGGATCCGATTGTGTTTAAAAACTTGCTTCAGGTCATAGAAAATTCATTGAATCAGCTTCCAAACTTCAACAAGGTGGATTCGATCATGAAGCCATTGCACGAAATAATGGAAGATAAGGCGTTTTGGAATCATACTTCGGCAGGTATGGCAGTCTTTTCCAGCGTCAATCGATGTATTGTCTATAAACTAGATAGCCAGGTCGGAGAGATTGCAGTAGTAGCCAATAGTTTCCACATCAAACCGCTGCTAAAAGCGCAGCAGTCTACTGAAAATTATCTTTTGCTTGGATTAAGCCGCGAAAATTTTTCACTTTACAAAGGCAATCGATATGGATTTGAGGAACTCAAAATCGATCCGGAAACACCTAGAACTTTAAAAGATGTGTTAGGAAGTCAATATACCGATTCACATTTAACTCATGGGTCTTATGCAGGTACAGTTGGTCAAACAATGTATCATGGTCATGGTGATGTTCAGCAAGAAATTGATAAAGATACTGAAAAATATTTCAGATATGTAGATTCGTTTGTATTAGACAAGTATTCAAAAGAATTAAAGATTCCACTAATTCTGGCATCATTAAAAGAATACCATTCAGAATTTAGAAGGGTAAGCAACAACCCTTATTTGATTGAAGGGGGAATTGATCAGTCTTTTGATTCTTTGAATCTGAGTGAAATACAAAAGAAGTCACAAAAAATAATTGAAACCATCAATGCTGAAAATATAAATGAAATAGTTGAATCATTGGATTCATCCGATCTAGATGAGGTCGCAAAAGCTGCATTTGAAAGTAGGGTGGAAAAACTGTTAATTTCAGAAGATAAAATTGTGCCAGGAAAGATAGATACTAAGACAGGTGAAATCCTTTACGGGGATATCAACAGTCCTGATTATGATGATGTTTTGGATGATCTGGCTGAACTTGTTCTTTCAAATGGTGGCTCAGTACTTGTTCTTTCTGAAGATAAAATGCCTAGCGATGCAAGTGTCGCTGCTGTTTACAGGTACTAGTAAAATAATGGCCGATTTGGATTTAAAATCTGAATCGGTCTTTTTATTTGCTCGCTTATTTTTGGTGTATATGGGTATAAAATAACAACATAGATTAAGGAGATAAATTATGAAAAACATAAGTATTGTTGGGCGCATCAGAATCATTTCAATCGGAGTGATTTTTATTTTTTCAGTTTTTATTTTGTTTTATTTGTTGCCACTTCAAAATCAAAATGTAGAGCGCCAAGTTGAACTCAAACTTCAGAATTTGGTTGAATCCCAAATCAAGACATTGGAACATTATTATTCAAGGTTTGAAAGTGGTGAGATGACAGACCAGGAAGCAAAAGAAGAGGCACTACGCGTAATGGAATCAGCACGTTATAACACAAATGATTACTTTTGGGTCAATGATGAAAATGCCATTGTTATCATGCATGCTACGAATCCATCACTGAATAACACGGATCAATCACAGATGCAAGATCCGGATGGAGTCAAACTTTTTTCTGAATTTGCATCAACAGGCAAAAGTGGAGGCAGTGGTTTTGTAAGATACATGTGGCCTAAAAAAGAAGGCGAAGATCCAGAACCAAAACTATCATATGTTCAGGGATTTAAGCCTTGGGGGTATATCGTAGGTACAGGAATCTGGATTGATGATCTCAATGCACTTAAGAACAGTGTAAGAAATGTAAGTCTCACTGTGATGACGATTTTAATCTTAATTGTATTGGCAATGATCTATTTTGTTCAAAGGACCATCAAGTCGACGCTAAAAGAAATCATATTGAAATCGGAAGAGTATTCTGATCATGATTATCGCAATAGAATTGAAGTGAGTTCAAATGATGAACTAGGAAAAATCGCTGGATCTTTCAACAGGTCTGTGGATAATCTAAGGGAGATTGTTGGAGAAATCAGTGCAATCAATACTACACTGAACAGTAATTCAGAATCACTTAATCTCTTAACCCATACCTTATCGGATAATGCGACAGAAACAACTGAAGTTTCCAATGATATCAATGAAATCATACAGCACACCACCAGATCTACAACAGAGATGTCAGAGCGTGTTGAAGAAATCAGAGATGCAGTCGAGAGCATCGCAACAAGGGCAACTGAAGGGGCAATGACAACTCGTGACGTAGCGGATAGAGCCATCAAACTTGAAGAAGACGCCACTGCCTCGAGCGATAAAGCCAATAAGTTGTACCATGAAGCGAAAGAAAAGTTGACATTAGCAATCAACGATTCAAAAAGTGTTCAGGAAATCAATGTTTTGGCAAAAACAATTTTGGCAATTACTGCGAAAACCAATCTTTTGGCTTTGAACGCATCAATAGAAGCAGCTCGCGCTGGTGAAGCCGGTCGTGGGTTCTCAGTTGTAGCAGATGAAATTGGAGCTCTTGCGGCTCAGTCCTCACAAACAGCGGACAGTATCCGGGAAATAGTAGAAATCGTCAATGACAGTGTTTCCAGACTCGCAGAATCTGGAGATGAATTACTTGATTTTATCGATACTCAGGTCCTTGTAGATTATAAAAAACTGATGACCACCAGTACTCAGTACACAAAGGATGCAGACACATTTAATGGCATCATGATGGATCTCAGTGCGGCATCTGAAGAACTCAATGCTTCCATGGATGCGATCCTCAACACTATCAACAATCTTGCAGAGTCTGCAGAGAGTGGCTCAAAAGGTGTATCGAAAATAAAAGATATGAATGAGACACTAAGTGTGGATGCTCAAAAGATCACAAGAATCAATCAAGATATGAATCAGATTATTGAACGTTTCTCAAGTATGGTTTCTAAAATTAAATACTAGTATAATCGTTTTAAAGCAAATCAAAAGGGGGATCATATGTACGAAGCCAAAACGAAACCAAATGATACAAATGTTATTGAGTTCATTGAAAAAGTGGAAAGTCCCAAAAAGAAAGAAGATGCCTATAAATTACTAGACATCTTCACCGAAACTTCTGGTTATGAACCCAAAATGTGGGGAGACAGTATCATTGGGTTCGGGCAGTACCATTATGTTTACAAGACCGGTCATGAAGGGGACGCGCCACTCGTAGGATTCTCTCCGAAAAAAAGCAATTTCAGCCTTTATTTTGCCACGGGTGATGAGGATAGAAACAAGCTGTTGTGTAAATTCGGCAAGCATAAATCAGGTGCCGCTTGCGTCTATATCAATAAGCTCGATGATGTGGATGTCGGAGTATTAAAAGAGTTGATTGTTCAATCTATAGAGTTTTTGAATGGACTTTATCCACCGAAATAAATAGAGATAATCTACTTAAAGTTTCTGATTTAGGTAGGTTATTTTTTTATTGCAAACTGATTCAAGAGACTTCCATTCCAATAGTAATTGTAAAGACACTGGATGAGTATAATGGCTGGTTGGAAGGGTATTTATCAGCCCATTAAGCTGATCCTAGTGTGGTTAGGATTGTGAAAAGTCTAGCTGCCTTAACCCTTTCCACGCACCGACGACAAGTAAAATAATCGCGAAGGGCAATGCCCAGCGGACAATTGCTAAAAATGATGTGGCTACACCACCAAAAACACTGACCCACAGTATCACAAAAGTAGGAGCACAGCACGCAAAACCAGATAAAAAGGCAGGTAACATTGATGCTAACCTCCCAGTTTTTGAACCAATACTACACACCTTCGGCATTTTTATACTCGTGACGAGGAGTGCGATATTTAAAAAAGCAATAATAATTAAGAAAATCATGATCAGCACATTAATGACTGATAAATCAATGGTCATTCCAAAACCTGTATACACCCTCAGGGTGGGTTCCCATAAGAAAGGAGCTCTTGTTTTAAGAAGCAGGTCCCCCATATTGGGTACTTTGAGTAGACCAACCGTATGGGACTCAAAATAGAGGTAACCGATTGAAGAATAATAGAACAATCCATACAACAGGCTGACCAATAGTGAAGGCCATAATATACTTGGTTTTTGTTTTAAAAATCTCATAAATTGACGTAAGTTTTTCATCGAATCACCTCGGTTTCTGGGTAAAATGCATACCATGCAAACCACATGACTTCAAAATAAAGTGGTATTTCCAAGTCTTGTGATGCAGTAATTCTTTTACCTTGTAGATTCCAAGTGTCTCCAGTGCTACTTACAAGTTGATTGCCAATCCAATCAATGTCTTGATCTTCCTGTACATAATATAGTCGAACAATATCAAGGTTTTCATCATACAAGGCCTGAAGCTTCAAAGCACCCAAATCGAAGTTGTGAGAACCATTGGTTCTCACAATTTCAGGATCTAGAGCTAGTCTTAAGTCATCTTGTTTCACTCCGATAATAGAGTATTTATCTGTAAAAAAATTATTTGAGTCTTCATAAATAGGTTTGAAAATTGTTCCGTCGTTCAGATAATAACCCGATGGACCATTTGAACCATAATCACCATAAGGGTCTTCGTTATAGTTTCTGATAAATCCTGTATCTTTTGAAAGTACAAATGCTTCTTTAAAATATAGTTTGGCAAGTGACCAATCTAACCAAAATACTGGTGCTGATTTTAATGCAACATCTTTGAGTTCATTGTTCAGACCCACGCCATCTATTTGAGAAATATAAGCGTCTGTTGCACGGTCATACATGAGCAAATTACTATTGATGAGTTTGCCACTTGTACCAAAACTGGTGTTTAAGCCATCCGGGTAAAAGTAACAAATTGCAGAACCTGTTAGTGGGCAATAAGTCAGAGAAAATTTCTGGTCTCCTTCGTGAATGTTTACGATTTCATGCCAAACTAGAATGCGTTGTGGAAACAAATACACTTTGTCTTCAGATTCATACAAAAAAACTTGATCAAAATCTTCTAGCCATTGATCTGCTTTTTCAACACTTTCAAACACGCCTTCATCGATGGATGGAATACCATCAGGTGGCGGTCCTCCACTTAAAACGTGATCAAGTAGAGCTTGTCTATTTTGATTTGGAGATAAACTCAATGAATCCAAATCTTGGGATTCATTTGATGTTGGTTTTGAGGTAGATGCACAAGCAGTTAAAAGCAAGATTAGAACAGTCAGTAATAATATCAATTTATTCATTTTGTCACCATCCTTTTATTGGGATATTATCCACCGGTATAGTAAATGTCACTTCAGTTCCAACGTCAACTTTTGAATCAATAAGAACGCCGGATTCATCTCCGCAGATGAGTTTCAGGCGTTTATTTACGTTATCGATTCCCACACCACCGAGTTTTGTCAGGGTGCTTTTCTCAGTGCTCGAATCAAAGCCAACACCATTGTCAGAAACTTTTAAAACCAATTGATGTTCCTTTTTTTCTGCACTTATTTTTATGAATCCAACACCGTCGAGCTCTTTGATCCCATGATATATGGCATTTTCAACGATAGGCTGGAGGATGATCTTTGGAACTGGAATGGACTTGTATTCCTCAGGGCATTCGATATCGTATGTTAGGTGATCGCCATATCGCTGTTTTTGTATGAACATATACTGTTTGATATGCTCGATCTCCTCACCAAGTGTAATGCTTTCACTGCCCTGGCTGAGAGAGATTCTGAAAAACTGGGCGAGTGATTTTGTGGTCGCAATAACTTTTTCGCTGTCCCCAAATTCTGCCATCCAGACTATGGTATCGAGGGTGTTGTATAAAAAATGGGGGTTGATCTGACTGTAAAGTGATCTGATCTCAGATTCCCTGAGGTATTTTTCGTTTTCCTTTATGCCTTCCATCAGTTCCTGGATTCTGATAATCATTTCATTGAATCGTTTCTTGAGACTTTCCACTTCGTAACTGTCTGAAGCTACTTCTGGCACCTTAGAAAATTCAGTAGAGAGATTTCTCATTGCAACTTCAAGCTCTCGGATAGGTTTTGTAATTTTGGATGCCATGATCAGACTGCTTCCAAATACTATGGCGAGCAAGATGATTCCGACCATGATGATCGTCTCGAAAATTTGTCTGCGGGCAGCATCCATGTTGTCAAGAGATGACAATCCTACTAGAATCCAGTCTGTTCCCGCAAGTTCATAGTGATGGGTCAATAGGTCCATTTCAGAGTCATAGCCATCAGACATTTGACTGATTTCCACGAGTTTGTTTCGATAATTCTCTTCTTCAAAATATTTTGGATCTTCGTGAAAGACCACTTCACCATTTTGGGTTAATATGAAAGCAAAGCCATTATTGCCAAGGTCTAGTGAATTCAGTTGGTTTTCAATCACTTCATAGGAAAAATCCAATATTAACACACCTATGTTGTTGCCATCAGAATCGCTGATCTCTTGACCGACAGAGATGACCCAAGTGCTTTTGTCCATGGAAAAACTTTGTCTACGGATGGAGGTCAAGACGGGCATGTTATTTTTCATAAGCACGTTCATATACCAAGGTTCATTCATCATGTTCTCTGAAATGCCCATGTCCATATACTCGTCACTGGAGATGATGCGTCCGTCCTTGCTGACAAGTATTCCGGTGGTGAGGTAAGGATCAGATTCCAGGATGGTGGCCATCAATTCGACTGTACGGTCTCTTGAAGTCTGATTATCGGAAGTGAGATATTCATATGTATCAGTGTCACTGCTGATCACATTTGAGAGGGTTTTGAGTTTGTCCAAATAGATTTCGATGGATCTCCCGTTTTGCTCGACTGCGGTTGTGGTTACTTTGAGGGCATCATTCAAAAAAATTGAAGACAGACTGTAGTATAGCACCATTCCCATTAGGGCGACCAAAACAATGCTGGTGATCAAGTAATAGGCAGCGATTTGAACGCGTATGGTTTTAAAATATCTAAACAAAGGGAGTTTAGTCATCAGATGTCCTCACATTCACTGAGTAGTTTTTAGGGGAGACGCCAAACATTTTTTTGAATCTCACAGAAAAGTAGTTCACATCTTCAAACCCCACGTGCTCAGCAACTTCATAGATTTTAAGTTCAGTGGTGAGCAGCAGGAGTTTGGCTTTTTCCAGTCTACGCGTGAGCATATAGTCCTGAAAGGATTGCCCCATATTTGATTTGAATAGTGTACTGGTGTATCCTGGACTGAATCCTATTTGATCTGCTAAAGCCGTCAATGAGAATTCAGAATTTCCAAGTTCTCTTTCTGTGATTTGGATCAGATTTTTTTTGTAGGAATCGTCTTCAATATGTTCATTTTCATGTATGTTCTTAATCATGCCTTTTAGTTCAAGCGTTGTACGGTCATTTTCTATGGACGTGATCAGCTTATACAGAAGTGTGGTGATGTCATCTCTCGAAACGGGTTTGAGTATGTAATCGTCGACACCAATTTTAAGTGCACTGAGAGCGTAGTCAAAATAGTCGTACCCTGTAAGCATCGCAATTTTAACATAAGGTGACTTTTCTTTGATGAGCTTTGCGAGTTCAAGACCGTTAATTTTTGGTAGATTGATATCGAGCAGTACAATGTCGGGGGAGTGCATGACGAATAGATCAAAGGCTTCACTGCCATTGACCGCTTCATAGATTTCAGAAATATCAAGTTTTTCATAGTCCAAAAGAGTGACGATCCCCCTGCGAACAAGGGGCTCGTCATCCACTACAAGTAGTTTGTACATAACAGACCTCACTGAATATAAGATTTTAAATAATCGTAGCCCTCAGCACTCATCTCTTCATAAGGGATGAACCTTATGGATGCACTGTTGATGCAGTATCTTTTCCCACCGCGATCAGTTGGGCCATCATCGAAAACATGCCCGAGGTGCGAATCACCACTGCGGCTTCTGACTTCAATGCGGACCATGTTGTAACTGGTATCCTCATGAAGTGTGACGACATCCGCGATAATCGGCTTTGTGAAACTTGGCCATCCGCATCCTGAGTCGTATTTGTCAGTCGAGCTGAAAAGGGGTTCGCCAGTGGCTACATCGACGTAAATGCCTCTGTCGTATGTGTCCCAATAGGTGTTTGAAAAAGCACGCTCTGTATTATTGTTTTGAGTGACTTCGTATTGTATGTCGGTTAAAGTTTTCTTCAGCGTTTCATCATCGGGTTTCACATAGTTCTTTGAATCGATGATTGGTTCATCAGCAATGGATAAATCTATGTGACAATAACCGTTTGGATTCTTGGTTAAATAGTCTTGGTGGTAGTCTTCTGCGAGTGCATAGTTGTCCAGTGGCAACACTTCGACGACTATGGTTTTATCATATTTCTTTTGCTCTTCAGCCATAACGGTCTGAATGGTTTTTAAATCTTCTTCGTCTGTGTAGTAGATTCCAGTTCTGTATTGTTCGCCCCTGTCATTACCTTGTTTGTTGAGGCTTGTTGGATCAATTACTTTAAAGTAATAGACGAGTAGCGTTGTGAGATCCACTTTTGATGAATCGTATGTCACATGCACGGTTTCGGCGTGACCGGTGTCATCGTAGATGACCTCCTCATAAGTCGGGTTTTCCGTGGTGCCATTTGCGTATCCGGAGGTGACCGCATAGACTCCGGGGATTTTTTCCATATAGGCTTCAACGCCCCAGAAACAGCCGCCTGCGAGGTGAATTTCGCGCAATTGGTCCATGTCATAGTCCATCGGTACTGTGGCCGTAACAGATTTGGTCGAACACGCTGTCAACAAAAGTATGACGGAAAGCCCAAGACCGAGTAAAATGTTTCTCATGACGGTTCTCCTTCCTACTGTTGCTTAGTATATTTTCTCAAAGGTATCGTTGATTGTGGTATTGTCTGTATGACCAGGCAGTATTTTTACCAAAACGCCATCGGAGCCGATGTATGCAGATGTTGGATAAGCTCTGACGCCGTATGATTTTGCGATGGTGCCATTTTCATCGAGTAGAACTTCGATGTTGTCATATCCAAGGCCTTCAAACCATTTGATGAAGTCCTCTTTCTTCATCTCACCGTTGTAGCCTGGGGAGACGATTGTTATGACTTTGTAATCAGTTGCTTCGGCAGATAATGTACTCAGCTCGTCCATTCCAGCCAGACATATGGAGCACCATGAAGCCCAGAATTTGACGTAGACGCGTTCGCCATTGAGCTGTTCAAGTGATACTGCTTCGCCGGCGAGATTCATCAGTTCAAAGTCTTCTGCCTTTTTGCCATCGTTTGTCATGACATCGACTGCCATTTCGTCTGTGGCCATTTCGTCCGCTGTCATTTCATCAGGTTCAGTCATCATTGTATCTTCAACCATGGTGTCAGGTTTTTGGTTGTATGCCAGATAAAACGCAACTGACACGACCAGGATAATCAATCCAATAATTATAATTACACTTCTTTTCATACCCATATCCCTCACTTTCAAATTAATCTTTCAAACCAAGCAGTTACAACGTTCAATTTTTGTGTCATGAGTAGTAGTCCCATCAGAACGATCAGTGCGCCACCAAGTTTCTTGATGCGTCCCAGATATTTTTCCATATTTTGAAAATATCGAAGTAACACAGAGGAGAGCAATGCGAGAACGATAAATGGTATGGCGAGTCCCATTGTGTATAAGAACATCAACCAACCACCATATGCCGCTTGACCACCACCGGCTGCCACAACTAGAACTGCTCCAAGTACAGGGCCAACGCAAGGCGTCCAGGCAAAGCTGAATGTGAGCCCCAGGAGGTAAGTGCTGAGATATTTGTTTTTTCCTCTTGGACGAACTTTGAGTGTTTTATACTTTTCAAGAAATTTGAATCGGATCAGTTCCATTTGATGTAGTCCCATCAATACGACTATTGCACCACCGATTATGTAGAAGCTGTCCAGCTGAATCAGATTGCCGATTGCTCCAAACCCGAATCCGAGGGTTACAAAGGTTGTCGAAAGACCACCGACAAACAGTAAAGTTTTGATGATTGGTTTGAAGCTGAACTTTTTGTTTTCCGCATCTTCAGTCAATATTCCGATGTAAACAGGAATCAATGGGAATGTACATGGTGCGAAGAATGAAAAAAATCCTGCGACAAACACGGTGCTCATAAACAAGGTCATCTTGTCGCCCCCTTTCATATGCTATAGGTTCATTATAGACGGGAATGGAGCTAATTGATATAGATTATCAATAGAGAAATCTTTGTTTTCATATGATATAATTACATTAATATAGATTAAGATTGCAGGTGGATTATGAAAGTTAAAAATATTTTGTTGTTAGTGTTGATCATTGCGTTGCTTTTGATTCCAATAAAAATCGTTCCGATTGTGATTGATGGACATACGATGTACACATCGGCAATTGAAGAGAATTCCATAGAAGAAAAAGTGGATCAGGTGCGTTCAACGGGAATGTTTGTTAAAGTTGATGAGATTTCTGACGTGTTTTTAGAAATGTTGATCCAATCGGAAGACCAACGGTTTTATGAGCATAATGGCTTCGATTTGAAATCAACTGGCAGAGCTCTACTGAAGAACATTCAGACGGGTGCCAAAGTTGAAGGTGGCAGCAGCATCACACAGCAGTTGGCAAAGAATCTCTATTTTACGTTTGATAAGATTTATGAAAGAAAGGTGGCAGAGCTTTTTGTGGCTCTTCAGCTTGAAAAGTTGTATGAGAAAGATGAGATTCTCGAGCTCTATTTGAATGTGGCTTATTTCGGTAATGGACAGTATGGGATTGAAGCCGCATCAAGGTATTATTATGGTGTTGGTGCTTTTGAACTCAATCAAGAGCAATCTCAAGAACTTGTCAAGACACTTAAGAGTCCGAGTTTGTTCAATCCGAATGCGATAAAGGAATTCTTTCATGCAAAAGTTTCAGATTTGAGTCTTAGTGGCTCAAATCTTTTTTTATGCGAATATTCTGAAAATTAATTGTAGGTTACAAATAATTGGATTATAATGGATTTATATATCGTGGTATTACCACGGCAAAAGGAGGGACTTATGAGTTTGTCAGCCGAGGAACAGGTTGAAAAGACTTTGATTCAAGGCATATTTGGTGGTGATTATAACGTAGGGGATTATTTGCCTCCAGAGAGGAAGTTGGCTGATCAACTTGGTTTCAGTAGACCCGTTATTCACAAGGCAATTATTCGATTGGAAGGCAAGGGACTAGTGACCATTGTCCCAAGACAAGGAGTTCTAGTGAATGATTATCGAGAGTCGGGGAAGCTGGAGTTGTTGGAGTCGTTATATGAAATGTTCAAATGGAAGATCCGTATAGAAATGCATCGTTCAATTCTAGAATTTGTTAAGGAAAACTTGACTAGAGTACTCTTGGAAGCTTTGAGCAAAAAAACAATATCTTACAAAATGAATCTTATGTTTGATGATGAAGAAGATTTGTTCAGATGGATGCATCATTTTGCCATGGCTTCTCAAAATGTTGTGTACGCTATGCTGTTCAACGAGTTTAAAACGGGCATCATAAATGTGAGCACCTTTTTGATGGTAGAAAAACTCAATGATTACCAAGTGATCCGAATGGAAATTGATGATGTTATACAAAGAGGAGAGGAAGCTAAGCTGCAACCGTTGATCAACGCGCTGTTTGATACGATAGAAAAACATTGGATCGGGAGGTGTGAAGATGAAGCTCAATCCCGCGGTTAAATCATTTATTAGTGCATTTATCATATTATTAGTCTTATACATCGGTACAGGATTTTCACTTTATATTGTACCGGGTGCAAACAGCGACTGGGCTTGGCCGCTGGCTTCCATATTGGTTCTGGGAAGTGATTCGGGGGGCATGATCATTGCAATAACTA
>JAWSUW010000069.1:12279-17516 GCA_033549245.1 Bacillota bacterium
GTTGATTATTGGCGGTGCGATACATATTCTTAAGGAGACCGGGCTTATCGAAGGGGTCATTCAGGCAACTGTTCGAAGGTTCAAGGATCGATCATTTATGTTGTTGTCACTCCTTGTCTTGCTTTTCATGAGCATGGGAGCTTTTGTCGGAGTGTTTGAGGAAGTTGTGCCTTTGGTACCACTTATGATTATACTGGCAAAGCGTATGGGATGGGATGACATGACCGGTCTTGGAATCAGTGTTTTGGCTTGTGGTCTGGGATTTGCCGCTGCAGTGTCCAATCCATTCACAATTGGTGTGGCTCAAAAACTTGCTGAGTTGCCCCTCTTTTCGGGGGCACTTCTCAGAGTTGCTGTATTTATTTCTGTCTATGTGATTCTGGTATCGTTTTTATGGATTAGAATTAAAAAGATAAAGGTGGATCCACATTTGGAAGTGGGATTGGAGGCTGTTCTTGGGACAAGTGTTCCTAAAAAGGCTTACGTGGTCTTCATCGCTTTGATGTGTGGTATGGCTGTGTTTATTGCATTGTCACCATTTGCTTCAATTCTTAGAGATTTGAGTTTGCCTTTTATCGCCCTTGTATTTATGGTTTCGGCTGTGAGTGTGGGCATGATTGTGAAACGTGATTTTAGTTGGGTCAGACGACATTATTTCAAAGGAGCATTGGATATGTCTCCTGCGATCTTGTTGATATTGCTGGCAACAGGGATCAAACATTTGATGGTAGAGGGTAGGCTCCTGGATATCATTTTGGAATTCATGGCAAAAAATTCTGGAAATCTCGATTCGTTTGTGTCGATTTTATTGGTTTTTGTGTCCGTTTTGGGACTGAACTTCTTCATAGGGTCGGGGAGCGCGAAAGCCTTTATTCTAATGCCAGTTGTGGTACCCATGATGGATCTGATTGGCGTATCACGTCAACTTGGGGTTCTTGCCTTTCAGTTTGGTGATGGTTTTTCTAATGTGCTTTATCCCACTAATGCGGTACTACTCATCGCACTTGGGATTTCAGGAGTGAGTTACGGGAAATGGCTTAGATTTGTGATTCCGATCCAAGCGTTGATGCTGGTGATTTCCGTCGCATGGCTTTGGATTGCTTATCAAATTGGATACGGGGGATAGAAAGGGGTAACTTATGCAGTTTAATCTCAACAGTACGTTTTTATTTATGGTTGCGGGTTCAGTGATCCTATTTGTTTTGGCGCAATCGGTATACTTTTTGGTCAAGGCACTTGCTGAGGCCAAGCGCATTGGAATGGATCAATCCATTCTGAAGAGAACCATTAAGTCCAGTGCGGCTTTTACTGTCGCACCAGCTATTTCGATTTTACTCGGTGTCATCTCATTGTCAAAATTTCTGGGATTGCCATTACCGTGGTTAAGGCTCAGTATCCTCGGTGCGCTCACATATGAACTGACTGCAGCGGCGTCTGCGGCTTCAACGGTTGGCGTTTCCGTGACTGAAGCCATCAAAGATCCAGTGGCATATACCACAATTGTTTGGGTTATGACTCTCGGAATCATTCCAAGTGTGTTGTTGATCCCACTCTTTCTCAAAAAGATTCAAGGAGGGATTGTCTCCCTTAAGAAGCGCGATAAGGTTTGGGGCGATCACTTTATGACAGCGATCTTCATGGGCATGATTTCAGCATTTTTGGGTGTTGTTTTTGCCACAGTCACTCAGGGCATAAAAGGTTGGATTCCTGTTTTTGTCTTGATGTTCTCAGCAGTGGTCATGACGGTATGCGGCTTATTCATCAAAAAGTATAAACTCAAATGGCTTGAGGATTATGCACTACCGTTTAGCATTATTGGTGGAATGTCGTTTGCAGTTTTCATTACACAAGTGATCCAGTAGGAGGATAACATGCGAAAAAGACCTTATGAAGAACAAATCCATGTTTATGGACGTGTGTGGATGCTGACCGCTTTTTTTATGATGCTGATGGTTCCCACCGCAATATGCACATACTATGATGCGTGGCCAACTCTGTCTGCAGTAGCGAAAGGATTGCTTGGAGTAGCTCCTATTTTTTGGACAGTAGCTGTCATTGAAGTAATCACCTTTACGCCGATGCTTGGATCAGGTGGTGCTTATCTGGCTTTTGTCACTGGAAATCTTACAAATTTGAAAGTCCCTTGTGCTCTATACGCCATGGAAAATGCCAAAGTGAAGCAAGGCACTCTGGAAGGGGAACTCATCTCCACCATAGCGATAGCTGTTTCATCTATTGCGACTGTGCTGATTATAGCTCTTGGAGTATTGATGCTTGCGCCGCTTACTCCGGTTCTCAATTCGGATGTATTGAAACCGGCTTTTGATAATATTCTTCCCGCACTATTTGGTGGACTTGCTGTGGTTTATGTGAGTAAAAACTGGAAAATTGCATTATCTCCACTGATTTTTATGATAGTTTTATTTATCAGTGTGCCATCGTTAGCTGGATCAGTTTCCATATTGGTGCCGGTAGGTGCGCTGATTGCCATTGGCATGGCCAGACTTTTGTATAAAAAAGGGCTGATATAGGAGGATGGATATGGGGTATGCAAAAGAAAACGGTGCTGCTATAGCGAGCAGGCTTTCTCAGATGATCAGATGTGAGACTGTGAGTTATAATGATCTTGATAAAATTGATTTAAGGCGTTTTGATGAATTTAAAGTGTTGCTGGAAGAGCTCTACCCTGAGATCCATAAGGTTTGTGAGCGCTCATTTCATGGAAGAACCGGGATTCTTTACAGGTGGGCTGGCAAATCGAATCGAGATGTGACAGTTCTTATGTCACATTATGACGTTGTGCCTTGCAACGAGGCGTTATGGACCAAACCACCTTTTTCGGGCGATATTGATGGTGGGTATGTTTGGGGAAGAGGAACACTCGATACTAAAGGGACTTTGTGTGGTATTGTGGAAGCGGCTGAGGCTTTGATTAGGGATGGGTTTATTCCTGAGAACGACATATATTTTTCCTTTTCCGGGGATGAGGAAATCAGTGGTCCATCAGCACCAGCCATCGTCGAGCATTTAAGGTCGCGTGGTATAAGACCAGCACTAGTTCTGGATGAAGGGGGAGCTATCGTTGAGAATGTTTTTCCCGGCGTGAGCAAACCAGTCGCTGTGATAGGAACCGGTGAAAAAGGATATCTGGATTTGAGACTCGTTATGGAAGGCAAAGGCGGACACTCGTCCGCACCACCGGCTCATTCGCTTGTAGGGAGTCTAGCAAAGGCTGTTGTCAAGCTTGAAAACAAGCCTTTTGATGCTCATTTGACGCCTCCAGTACTTGAGATGTTCAAGACACTTGGCGGTGAAAGTACATTTTTATATCGGATGATCTTCGCCAATTTATGGCTGTTTATGCCGCTTTTGAAGGTTTTATTCACAAAACAAGGTGGAGAAATGAATGCTTTGATTCGTACAACTATTGCCATTACCAAGATGGAAGGGAGCAAAGCATACAATGTGCTTCCGCCATATGCGGAAATCGGTTTGAACCTTAGACTTATGCCAAACGATACTGTGGCGAGTGCTAAAAAATATGTGGAAGATCTAGTAGATAATCCGGATATTAAAGTGGAGGTGGTGGAATCGAGGGAAGCATCGCCGATATCCCCTACAGGAAGCAAAGGGTGGCATCATGTCAAAGAAGCTATCCATGAAACATGGGAAGGAACTTTGGTATCACCCTATTTGATGCTTGCTGGCAGTGATTCCAGACATTTTTGTGAGATTTCAGATCATGTACTTCGTTTTTCAGCCATGCCGCTTTCTAAAGAAGAGCGTGGACTTATTCATGGCAATGATGAGCGAATACTAATTGAAAATTTGGTTGATACGGTCCGATTTTATGAGAATTTAATTCGAAAATTATAAAGGAGATGATTAAAAATGAAAAAAGTAACAGTGTTCTATTATGATGAATTTGCAGAGTTTGAAATTGTACTTGCGTTATTGTTGATGAGAGGTAAAAGTGAAGTGTCCACTGTAGCACTGGAAAAGCGCAACTATTTAGGCGAGGAGATGCAGTGGTATTGCAATGAGAATACACTTGTGGACGTAGATCCCTCAAAAATTGATTTATTTTTGATTCCAGGGGGAGACTCAAGACCACTATATGGAAATGTCGAACTGAAAGCCTTTATTGAAAAAGTGGTAGAAGGTGGAGGAAAAGTCGCAGGGGTCTGTGGTGGGGCGGTTCTTTTGGCAGAGCTTGGCTTATTGGATGGTAGAAGATGTACGGGAAATACCAGTGGTATTTTAGAAACTGATGAAGTTTATTCTTTGTATGAGAAGTCTAATCTAGTGAAAGATGAGTACGTGGTAGTTGACGGTCCTTTCATTACAGGTCAAGGGCAAGCGTATGTTGAGTTCGCTGTGGAAGTTGCACGTCAAATGGGCTGTGTGACTGACGATGCTGATTTTTCTGAAACGCTTAAATGGTTGAAGAACGATAGGAGTTAATTGGAGGAAGTAATGAAGTTTGAACATTTTATTGATTTTGACAGGTATGGAGACGCTCTTTTTGCACAAGGAAAGCTTGATGAGGTGCTGAACTTGTTTCTCCATGCATCTGAAGTGCTCTCTAGAGAGGATTATGATAGTGAGTATTTTTTGATCAAGAGCAATATCGGGTCGCTTTATCGAAGAAGTGGAAGAATGGATGAGTTTTTTGATGTGGTCAAGGAACTCATTGAAAGTGGTTATGCCTGCGGCAACTGGATCATAAAAGCACTTCAGGGGATGGAACGTGATGGTGTCAATACGCTTCTGGAGAAAAACAATTTGCTTTTGGAAAGAGCTCAAGAAAAAGCGAAGATGCAGTACAAATTTTCTTTGCGCTTCATGGAGATGGTGCTGATGGAAACATACATAATTTTTCTCAATATTGGACTCAGGAGGCTTTTGAGCGCCTAGAGTTTATTTGCTAGGTACCAATTTGGACCTGTCCCCAATCGAATTTGTAAAAAAATTCAAATATCGATTGATTTCTAAATCGATTTCGTTATAATGAAAAGTACAAGATCTTGTTTTTATAAGATCAAAATTGATGAGATAACGGAGTGACTACTTAATGAAATATTACCTTGCAATCGACGTAGGAGGAAGTGCCATCAAAGTCGGAATCCTTGATGAACAGGGAGCTATCCTCTGTAAAGAGAGTTTCAAAACCCCAAGAGACACCTATGATCACCTAATGAGTGTGTTGACAAAAGCTTTTCTGTGGGGAAAGAGTC
>JAWSUW010000070.1:0-415 GCA_033549245.1 Bacillota bacterium
GGTGGAGGAAGATCTTGATAAATTCAAAAGCGCGCCCCTTGAGATGAGAGCGAAGGCATACGACATAGTTCTTAACGGTGTGGAGCTCGGAAGTGGTAGTATAAGAATACACAGTCCGAAAGTCCAACAGCAGATGTTTGAAGCTCTTGGGATGACACAAGAAACCATAGACGCAAGATTTGGATTTTTAATGGATGCTTTTGAATATGGTGTACCACCTCATGGTGGATTTGCTTTTGGCCTCGATCGACTTTTGATGTTGCTTTCCGGGTCTTCAAGTATCCGAGAGGTCATTCCATTTCCAAAGATGCGCGACGGTTCTTGTGCAATGACAGACTCACCTTCACAGGTCGATCCAGAGCAACTCGAAGAGCTATCCATCAGATTGATGACTCAAACACTGGAATCACCGAAG
>JAWSUW010000070.1:425-8536 GCA_033549245.1 Bacillota bacterium
GGATTGAACTTACCGAGAAAGAACGCAAATCTTTTTCAAAAGATTTATCGGACATCATGGAATTTGCTGACCAACTGAACGGTATCGATCTCAGCAGTTATGCGCCACTTACACATGTGGTGAAAGGGGCATATTCGAGAAGAAAAGACAAATTGGTTAAGTCTACAGAAGTAGAGATGCTTTTGAAGAATGCACCATCGAAAATAGATCATTATATTCATGTGCCAAGAACAGTGGAGAAAGAAGGTGAAGAGTCATGAAAGCTTTGATATATGAATCCATAAGTGAATTATCAAGAAAACTCAGTTCCAGGGAGATTTCAAGTGAGGAATTGACGCGAGCCTTTGTCGATCAAATTGAGAAGAGAGATGAACAGATTGGTGCTTATCTACATTTTGATCCTGTGTCGGCACTGGAAAGTGCGGTTGCAATTGACCTGAAAAGACAAAAAAATTCTGTAATGTCAGCGCTTTCAGGAATACCAATGGCCATCAAAGACAATATTTGTACCATGGATATGCCTACAACTTGCGCTTCCAAGATGCTTGAAGGTTATATGTCGCCATTTGATGCAAAGGTTGTATCTCAATTGAAAGAGAGTGATGCAGTAATACTTGGCAAACTGAATATGGATGAATTCGCCATGGGTGCATCAACTGAGACATCTTACTTTAAAAAGACTAGAAATCCTGTGGACCCAGGCAGAGTACCAGGTGGAAGTTCAGGTGGGTCAGCAGCTGCGGTAGCGGCTTTTGAAGCGGCATACTCGCTCGGATCTGACACAGGTGGATCCATAAGACAACCAGCAGCATTCTGCGGTGTATCCGGATTGAAACCCACCTATGGTACGATTTCGAGAAGAGGACTAATTGCATTTGCTTCATCACTTGATCAAATAGGACCAATCGCAAAAAATGTTGAAGATCTTGCTTTTGTCTATAACGCTTTGGCTGGTCATGACCCGATGGACAGCACCAGTTCTAAAAGAACGGTTGAAAGCAAAGATGTTCTCATCGGTGAAAATATTGATAAATTAAGAGTCGCCTTACCGATGAACTATTTGAGGGATGGTATTCAAAGAGAAGTGAAAGAAGCGATTTTAGAGGCTGCCAAGACTTTTGAATCCATGGGAATCACGGTTGAACCTGTAGAAATAGAAAACATGGAGTATGCTTTACCTGCTTATTATCTTCTTTCATCAGCCGAAGCCTCATCTAACCTTGCAAAATTTGATGGCGTTCAGTATGGTTACCGCCATGATGAGTTTGATGATCTTGGAAGTCTATATAAGAAGTCTCGAGGTTTCGGTTTTGGTACCGAAGTCAAAAGACGCATCTTGCTTGGTACTTATGCATTGAGCTCAGGATATTATGACGCTTATTATCTGAATGCGCTGAGAGCAAGGCAGATGGTCAAAGAGACATTTGACAAATTGTTCGAAAGTTTTGATGTGATCCTCACCCCGGTTGCTCCGACAACAGCCTATAAATTCGGAGAACACTCCAAAAGTCCGGTTGAGATGTATCTAGGTGATATTTATACAGTACCAGTCAACATTGCAGGTTTGCCTGCGCTCAGTACAAATTGCGGGTTCGACGATAATGAAATGCCGATAGGTATGCAACTTATAGGAAGTGCTTTTTCAGAAAAAGTGATTCTGTCGCTTGGATTGGCATTTGAAAAAGAGTTCGCTAAAAAGGAGGTCGTGTTGTGAAAAAAGTCAGCGTATATGATGAATATGAATCTGTAATTGGGGTTGAAGTCCATGTGGAACTCAACACAGCTTCCAAAATATTCTGTGGCTGCAGTACCGCTTTTGGTGGCGATCCAAATACGGATTGTTGCCCGGTGTGCATGGGACTCCCAGGGACATTGCCGGTCCTTAACGACAGCGTTGTGGAATATGCCATAAAAGCTGGACTAGCCACAAACTGCGAAATCAATCTGTACAGTCAGATGGACCGTAAAAACTATTTCTATCCTGACCTGCCAAAAGCTTATCAAGTTTCACAAAACAGTGATCCAATTGCAGTCAATGGCTATTTGGATGTGTTAAGTGATGAAGGCGTGAAACGTATTGGAATCACGAGAATTCATATGGAAGAAGATGCTGGAAAGTTGATTCATGATGATTCAAAAGGCACCTTGATAGACTATAACAGATGTGGAGTGCCTCTGATTGAAATCGTATCGGAGCCTGATATGAGGTCAGCGGATGAAGTGAAATCTTTTCTTCAACAGTTGAGAGCGATTGTCGTATATCTCGGCATCACTACAGGAAAGATGAATGAAGGCGCTTTCAGATGTGATGTCAATCTTTCAGTTAGAAAAAAAGGTGTGAAGACACTTGGAACAAGGACGGAAATGAAAAACCTCAACTCTTTCGCTTTTGTCACGAAAGCCATTGAAGTTGAGATGAAAAGGCAAATTGATGTGCTTGAAAAAGGTGGATCCATCATCCAAGAAACAAGAAGATGGGACCCGGCGAAAAAAGCATCCTTTGCAATGAGATCCAAAGAAGACGCTCATGATTATAGATATTTTCCTGATCCGGATTTGATGCCTATAGTCATTGAGCAATCAGAAATTGATCAGATCAAAGACTGTATACCAATGCTTCCAGAGGATTACAAGACTATTTTAATCGAGAAATACGGACTCAAATCGACACTTGCCGAGCAAATCATCGCAAATAAAAGTGTTGCAGATTTTACAATCGAAACCATCGGTAAAGTAGCAAATGCCGAACTCTTCGGCAACTTGATCACAAATGCGGCCATCGATGACACGAGCCTTTATATCACTGCGGGTCAAATGATTGAGCTGATTGATTTGCTTGATTCCGGTAAAATCAACTCAGGAATTGCAAAAAAAGTCTTTGAAGCCATGAAGGGAACCGATGAAATGCCGGTTCAAATCCTTGATTCAGAGGATTTGTGGCCTATCACATCTGAAGAATTGCTCATGCCAATCGCCCTAAGATTGCTGGAAGCGAATCCAAAAATAGTAGAGGATTTCAAAGCAGGTAAGACGAAGGCAAAAAGTGCTTATCTGGGTCTGATGATGAAAGACACATCAGGTAAAGCAGATCCTATTATTTCGGAAGAAATCTTTGATGAATTGCTGGGGAAAATGTGATATCATTAAGGGACTCGAAATAGTTTGGAGGTATCAAAATGCAAATACGTGTTGATTCAGATTGGAAAATGAAAGATGTGGATGGAGCAATTGTTGGTATTGGGCAAAACTTTGATTTAAGTGGTTTTCCTGAAAAATTGACTGAAATACTCAGTCAATTGAAAGAAAAAGAATTGTTTCAAGGAAAAATCGATGAAAGTTATTCAGTAACTTGGATGCATGACTCCGAGTGGGTAGATCTGATTTTTATCGGACTCGGAGATGACGGGAGTTTTACACGAAATAAGCTCAGAGCTGAAATCGGAGATGCTTTCAGAACACTAAAAAAGAAGAAAATCAAAACATTGGGATTGGACATGAGTTCTCTTAAAGCAATTTATGATGAAACAAGTGTTGTTTCCAGACTTTTGGCGGAAACGCTTGTGATGAGTGATTATGCGTTTGATGATTATAAATCGGACCGAAAAAAACATGAGATCAAAACAGTTCTGTTAAAAGGTTTGTCATACGATCAAGACGCACTTGGTGAAGGAGAAATCCTTGGAAAATCAAATGTGTTTTCAAGAAGTCTCACCAATATGCCCGCCAACGCTTTGACACCAACAAAACTGGCTCAAATGGCTATGGAATATGGGCAATCAAGCGGATTCGAAGTAGAGATCAAAGACCTCGATGAAATAAAAGCACTGAATATGGAGGCCTTCCTGTCAGTCGCCAAAGGTTCAACTGAACCCCCAAAACTGATTGTGATGCGATATAACGGCAATGACAAGTCAGGTAATAGATTGGGACTCGTTGGAAAAGGGCTCACTTATGACTCTGGTGGATTATCCATCAAACCAACGGCTGGCATGGTGAACATGAAAGACGATATGGGTGGTGCAAGCGCAGTTATAGGAGCTATGGGAGCAATCGCCCAAATGGGAATAAAAACCAATGTAACGGCTGTTGTGGCCGCATGTGAGAACATGATTTCCGGACACAGTTACAAACCAGGTGACATTATATCTTCCATGGGTGGCAAGAGCATCTTTATAGGCAACACTGATGCAGAAGGCCGATTGACTCTGGTGGATGCGGTTACCTATATACAGGACCATGAAAATATAAATATGGTGCTCGATATTGCAACACTGACTGGAGCAGCAATCCATTGTCTCGGTGTGGATGCCAGCGCTGTTTTATCCAATGACGACACATTTTACTCCAATGTTGAAAATGCTTTTAAAAAGGCAGATGAGAACCAGTGGAGAATGCCGATTTTCGACGAATACAAAGCATTGATCAAACATGAACAAGCCGATTTGACCAATTCAGCTGGCTCTCCCGGAACAATTACCGCAGGAATGTTCATTGAAGCGTTTGTAAAGGATATTCCCTGGGTACATATCGATATAGCGGGAACAGCCTTTAGAGATAAGCAAGAAGGTATTTTTTCAAAAGGTGGCACTGGAGCAGGCGTTAGACCACTCTATTTCCTAGCTAAAAAATTGAGTAAATAACGGGGTGAAAACATGCTAACAAAAGACATTGAGATTTTCAAACAGGCAATCCTAAACGAAGTTGAAGGCTATGAATTCTATAAGATGGCCGCGCACAATACTGATGAAGAGGAAGCAAAAAGCGCATTCCTTAATTTGGCAAATGAAGAGTTGAAACACATTGAGTGGCTTCGAGACGCATTTAAAAAATTAAGTGGTGACCCTGAAGATCATTCGACACTCGCAGACCTACAAAATCCACCGAGTCCAGAAATATTCAGATGGGAAAAACTTCAAATCAAAAATGCGAATCTTGCAGTATCTGTGTTTGGAATCGGCATTGAGATGGAACGTGCTTCGGTGAAGTTTTATGATGAAGCCAGTGAAAGTACTCCATATGAAGCTGCAAAACAGCTATTCAAGGTCCTTTCAAAATGGGAAAAAGTTCACCTTGACCAATTTTCTGCAGCTTATGACGCAGTCATGAAGGACTGGTGGTCAGATCAAGAGTTTGCACCATTTTAATGTAGTACAAACCTCGCCGCAAGGCGAGGTTTGTACTGCAAAAGGAGGAGTCTTTACGGATCAATATTCTACTGAACGATTGACAGTCATAGCACTGGATGTGGATGAGCTCAAATTGTATATGGATGATTATGATGGATTCAAACTGAAAATGAATATTTCATCCCAAAGAGATTCCATAGATAAGGAATTTCGCTATTTGTTCAATATCGCACTAAAAAAAATAATTAAAAAGCCTGAGTTAAGATTTTGGTTGACCCCTTGGATTATAGTACTTAATTCTGATCAAACGATTGTCGGCAACATATGTTTCAAAGGGGCACCTGATTTTAACAGAACTGTCGAGATCGGTTATGATGTGGATGAGCTTTATTGGAACAATGGTATTGCTACAGAAGCATTGATAGGAATGATTGAACACACACCTGAACTCGGTAGGGTCAAATACATCAAAGCGGAAACAGAGTGGGACAATCTACCTTCACAAGCGGTTCTAAGAAAATGTGGAATGGTAAGGTATAAATATGGTCAGGGAAGCATCTGGTGGAGAATGAAGTTGATCCAAAGTTTTAACCTGATAAAGAGGAATAATGAATTTAATGATAGAAAACGGATGTAGGAGGCAACCTATGAACGGAGATTACAAATTTGATTTGAATTTTGCAAAAAACATGGACGACAAAGATGTTCTGGGAGTTTACAAATCAAGGTTTGACATCAAAGAAAATCAAATTTACATGGACGGCAATTCATTGGGACTATCATCGATAGATGCAAAGGAGGCGCTGAATGACGCCTATGATGTGTGGAAAAATGAAGGCATCCAAATCTGGGGAACTGAGAATGGAAAGTACTTTAAATACTCAAAAACGATAGCAGCGCAAATAGCGCCATTGATCAATTCAGATGTCGATGAAATTGCTGTCATGGGCAGTATAACAACCAACATCCATCAGGCACTGTCTACTTTTTATAAGCCTGATTCTTCGAGATACAAGATCGTTGTGGATGAGCTCAATTTTCCTACAGATATCTATGCTGTAAAGAGCATTATTGCCCTTAAAGGCATGAATGAAGAGGATGTACTGGTGGAAATCAAGAGTGTAGATGGTAGAACCATCTCAGAAGAGGCTGTTATAGAAGCAATGGGTGATGATGTCGCTTTAATTCTTTTACCGAGTGTGCTTTATAGAAGCTCACAACTTTTTGATATGAAACGCATCACCAAAGCCGCTCATGAAAAAGGTATTTTGATCGGGTGGGATTTGGCACATTCTATTGGAGCTGTTCCACATGACTTCAAGAGCATAGAGCCTGATTTCGCTGTTTGGTGTTCCTATAAATATTTAAACGGTGGTCCCGGTGCAACCGCTGGAATGTATATCAATAAAAAACACTTCGGAATCAGCACTGGACTGAAAGGATGGTTTGGCAACAAGGATTCATCACAATTTGCAATGGATCATAATTTTGATCAAGACTTGACTGCCGAAGGACTGCTTCAAGGTACTCCAAATATCTTTTCAATGGCTCCGCTGCTTGGATCTCTTAAGCATTTTAACGAAGCGGGTATTCAGGCGCTTAGAAAAAAATCACTAGAGCTCACAAATTACATGATGTTTATGATCGATCTAAGACTTTCTGAATATGGATTCGCAATCGGAAATCCGCGAGAGGACAATAGACGGGGCGGTCATATCGCTCTAGAGCATGATGAAGCCTATAGAATCAGTTTGGCACTTAGAGATCTCGGTGTGATTCCGGATTATCGTGAACCTAATGTCATTCGTTTGGCACCTGTGCCACTTTATATCGGTTTCGAGGAGACTTACAGGGTGATTGAAATCATTGAAAAGATTATGCAGGAAAAAATATATGAAGCCTATTCACTTGACCGTGTAACTGTATTGTAATACTGGAGACATAATGATCCGCAATGGATTTATTATGTCTTTTTTCGTGGACAGAAGCCCTGAAATCTAATAGAATTAAAGTACTAAACAGTTTGAGGTGGGCAATGCATAGCATTAAAGAGGCAGACCTATATAAACCCGTTAAAATGTGGTTGGAATCGAAAGGTTGCACAGTCAAGGCCGAAATTCATGATTTGGATGTTGTGGGGATGATGGATTGTGGAGCTATACTTGCTGTGGAACTCAAGAGAAAACTGAATCTGGAAGTCATCAATCAGGCCGTTCTGAGGCAAAAAATCGCTGATTTCACATATATTGCTGTGGAACATGATTTTAAAGCATATGACTCCAAACGGTTCCAAGACACATTGAATACACTTAGAAGACTGGAAATTGGACTTCTGACAATCAACTTCAGAGCGATTGAACCAGAAGTATACGTAATTCTTGAAGCGGCCCCTTTTGATAGAAGCAAAAGCATAAATAGTGCAAAAAAAGCGAAAGCAAGGTTGATCAAGGAGTTTCATAGACGGTCCGGGGATTATAATAATGGTGGATCCTCAAAGACCAAAATTATGACGGGGTATAGGGAGGAGTGTCTTAGAATCACATGGCTGTTGAAACAAAATGGGATTCTCACCACCAAGGAAATCCGAAACCTATTCCCTAGTTGCACGAAAACCACAAGTCTGTTGAATCAGAATTTTTTTAAATGGTATGAACGAGTTTCAAGAGGAACATATCAGATTACAGAGCAAGGTGAGAAAGCGCTTGAAGAGTATGCTGGTATAGTGAGCTATTTTGAAAGATCGGAGAAATGATGGAACGTATCAAATATAATATGAACGGAATGCAGGAACGTAAAATGATCCTGATTGCATTCGTGGATGCCATATTGGCAGGGTTTTATCTTAAAATATTTCCGTTTGATTATACGATTAATTTGGCGGTGGTGATTTTACCGATTTATTATTTCATGGACAGGAGACTTCATCCCGTCATTACTGGAATTCATATTGCCATCATCGGCCTCGCATTTAGGACAATCACAGGG
>JAWSUW010000070.1:8546-17445 GCA_033549245.1 Bacillota bacterium
GTTTTCAGAATGCATTCAATGCAGATCTCAATTTTTTGTATTTCGATTTGATCTATGGAACAATAATGTACTTTTTATTTTATAAAAATGATAAGCAGACACTTTATGTGTTGTTTTTAGCCGCGATGGCCGGAGACTTTTTTGGAAACGCTGCAGAATTCATTTCACGCTTTGGAATTGAGGAGTATTTTTCAAATAGTGTCATGGCGACACTGCTTGCAGTCGCGGTCATCAGAGGCACCGTTGCGGTTTTCCTCATTAGTGCGCTCAATTATTACAACTCTTTTCTTAGGAAGGAAGAGCATGACGAACGTTACCGGATGCAAATGGATTTGATCTCTGAACTGCGAGGGGAGATCTATTTTCTCAAAAACAACATGGACCATGTCGAACAGGTCATGGACGAATCGTTTAGTCTTTATAGGGAATATGACGTGCTTGAGCCGAACGAGAAAAGAAACAAAGCACTTAGTATTGCCAAGAACGTACATGAAATAAAGAAGAATTATTTCAGGGCAGTTGAAGGTATCGACGATATCATCAACAAAGAAAATCCATTTGATCAAGTATCTTTGTCAGATATATCGAAGATGATCTACTTGTCCACTCAAAGAAACCTCGTCAAGAATCAAATGCCGATTGAACTTCATTTTGAAGTGGAGGATGCTTCGATGGTTCATGAACATAGCATGCTCATGTCTGTGCTCAGAAATTTGATTGTCAATGCCATCGAATCTATTGAATATGATGGTCAAATCCATTTCAAACATCAATTGGATCATGAGCATCACATTTTTCAAGTCAAAGACACTGGAGGAGGCATATCCGAAGAAAAACTGGAATATATCTTCAATCCCGGATATTCGACCAAATACGATGAGATCACAGGCAATTCCAATAGAGGTATTGGACTTACACTAGTCAAGGATATCGTTGAAAATTACTTTGGTGGCAGTATTGAAGTCAAATCTGAAGCTGGCACGGGAACAGAATTTATTGTCATGATTCCCAAAATCAGTTTGTGAGGTGTTTAAATGAAACTCTATATAGTGGATGACGATTCGACAGTCATCAAAATGATAGAAGAAATTATACTGGATAACAATTTGGGAGAAATCGTGGGTATGAGCTCGAACAGTCTTAATGCTCTTGAAGAGGTTTGCTTGCTCAAACCGGATTTGGTACTTGTAGATTTGCTTATGCCAGAACTGGACGGCATAACCTTTGTAGAAAGGCTTTTGATTCGGAGCCCAAGTACTAAAAGCATCATGATCTCTCAAGTATCATCGAAAAAAATTGTGGGGGATGCCTACGAAAAAGGTATCACCTTCTTTATCAGCAAACCTGTCAACAAGAAAGAGCTGACTCAAGTCATCAGAAATATCGGTAATCAGATCAAAATGGAAATCAGCTTGAACAGAATCAAAAAAGTGTTCATGATGGATGACGGCCCGCTATCATATAATGACGAAAGCAGGTCGCAAGAACATTCAGAAGATGAAAAAAAATACAAAATGATCTTTTCAAAACTCGGAATACTGGGTGAGTCGGGATGCGATGAAATCATTAAGATCTGTCATTACATGAAAAACAAAGGTTCATCCAGTAATCAGCTCAAGTTGATGGATCTCACCAATGAATTATCCGATAATCCAAAGGCTATGGAACAGAGAATCAGAAGGACAATCAACAAGGGTCTTTCTAATGTCGCCAATCTCGGAATTGAAGATTATCTGAATGAAACATTCGTCAATAATTCCAATACCCTCTTCGATTTCGACCAAGTTAGGCTGGAAATGGAATGTGTGAGAGGGAAGAAAACAAGCGGCGGAAAGATCAATATCAAAAAGTTTTTGGACAATTTGCTGTTGATTGCAGAAGAAATGTAATAAAAAAATAACTTTATGGAAATATATTTGTATTATTTTGAATTATTTAGAGTTTTTCTGTAGTCATTACCTATAATTAACACATCGAACGTTTGAAAAAGGGGCGTTCAAAAAATTTATAGGGGGGCACAAATTTATGGAAACAAGAAAAGTTTCACCATGGATTGCACTCATTCCAGTATTATTTTTGATAACTACTTTAGCTGTTTCATTGAGATTCTTAGGTGCTGATCCGCATATTCCATTATTCACTTCAGCGATTTTTGCTGCATTGATCGGAATGTTCGTTTTGAAAGTCACCTGGGCTGAAATTGAAGAAGGTATTGTAGATACAATCAAAATGTCTATGGGAGCAATTATCATTTTGATGATCATCGGTATGGTTATCGGTACATGGATGCTGTCTGGTATCGTTCCGACCATGATTTACTATGGTTTACAAATTTTATCACCTAGCATATTCTTGGTGGCTACACTATTAATGTGTTCAATCGTTTCATTGGCAACAGGTTCTTCTTGGACAACAGCAGGTACAGTTGGTATCGCACTCATGGGTGTTGGTATGGGTCTTGGAATTCCTTCTCCAATGATCGGTGGTGCTATCATTTCCGGAGCATATTTCGGCGATAAGATGTCACCGCTTTCTGATACGACAAACCTCGCACCTGCAATGGCAGGAGCAACTTTGTTCGAGCATATCAAACATATGATTTTCACAACTGGTCCTTCGTACATCATCTCGATTATTTTCTTCCTTTTCTTAGGAATGAGATACTCAGGAAACGTACTTGACTTGACTTTAATCAACGAAATGAATGGAG
Source organism: Bacillota bacterium (assembly GCA_033549245.1). Lineage (GTDB taxonomy): Bacteria > Bacillota > Clostridia > Peptostreptococcales > Acidaminobacteraceae > Fusibacter_D. The sequence continues at coordinate 11,257 of JAWSUW010000070.1, forward strand.
CTCTTGAAGCTACTTTCACACTCAGTCCATTGCTTTTACTCGTTCCAGTAATCGTAATCGGAATCGTAGTTATGAAGGTTCCTGCAATTCCTGGACTATTCGGTGGAGCCATTTTAGGTGGTATCGCTGCAATGGTCGTTCAAGGTTCAGCAATTGGTGATGTTGTTGATGCGCTTCACTATGGTTTCTCTGCTGATACAGGTGTCGGTAGTGTTGATGAGCTTCTTTCAAGAGGCGGACTCGATAGTATGATGTGGACTATATCCCTGATCCTTTGTGCCATGATCTTTGGTGGTGTAATGGAAAAAACAGGCATGCTTCAAGCTCTTGCTGCTGAAATTCTTAAAATTGCTAAAACTACAGGATTATTGGTTGTTGCAACAATTCTTACTGCATTCGGTATGAACATCATAGCCGGTGACCAATATCTTGCAATCGTTATTCCAGGTAGAATGTTTAAAGATGCGTATGCTGAAAGAAATCTCCATCCTAAAAACCTTTCAAGGGTTCTTGAGGATTCAGGTACTCTTACTTCGCCACTTATTCCTTGGAATACATGCGGTGCGTTCATGATCGCCACTTTAGGGTTGGCACCATGGACTTACATCCCATACAGTATTTTAAATCTTGTTAATCCTTTAGTTTCCATGTTCTACGGATTCACTGGAATCACAATGGAAAAATTGGACAAATCAAAAGCATAATGTGAACAAACTTTTAAGATTGCCTTCAAAGAATTTGATTTCTTTGAAGGCAATCTTTTTTTCGTGTATAATAAAAACATCCTAGAAAATTGAGGTAATATAGAATATGATTACACAGATAGAAAGCAATGTGGTTTCAATCCTTGAATCCACACCGATGTTTAAGAATATAGAGCATCTTGAACTTCAAAAGATGTTAAATTGTCTAAATCCAAGAATTCTGAAATATTCAAAGTCAGAGACGATAGTAAACAGCCATGATCCTTTTGAGGGGATTGGTATTGTCATTGAAGGGGAAGTATTGATTGCCAAAGAAAGTATGGCTGGTGACCGCACTGTCATGACTATGCTCAAAAAAGGAGACATGTTTGGAGAGATGGTGAGTTTCTCTGAAAAAAAAGTATGGCCAGCGACTGTTACAGCCCAATCTGATTGCACAGTTATATTTGTTTCTCCAGAGAAAGTCATTTCTATGTGTAATAAGATGTGCGACAGCCATAGACAACTTATTGAAAATTTGCTCAAGATCATGTCAAAAAAGGCGCTGATGTTGAACCGGAAAGTGGAGTATTTGTCCATCAGAAGTCTAAGAGGCAAACTTTGTGCTTATTTCCTGGAACAACACAAAATAACGGATAAGAACATTTTCACACTCACAATGAATCGTGATGAACTAGCTGATTTTTTCAATGTCGCAAGACCGTCTGTCTCAAGAGAACTCAGTAAAATGAAAGAAGAGGGACTGATTGATTTTCATAAGTCATCCTTTAAGATTTTGGATTTTGAAAAAATGAAAGAGTCTTTATAGTTCAAATTTGAGTGTCTAAAATAACACTTGACACATTTTGTCTTAATTGATAATATATTAACAAACAGTGATCTTTACCACCTAACAAAAAAGAGCAATCTGATTTGAAAGGAAGTAAGCAAATCATTCGTAAACAATGGATGTTTATGATTTTAATATGCTGCCTTCTCTTAGAGAAGGCTTTTTTTATGGAGGTAATCATGGATAAGAAAATTGCTGTTATAAGCGCGATTCTAGAAGAACCGCAATTGGTACAAAGTCAGTTCAATCAAATCATTTCGGAATTTAAGGGAATTGTCAGAGGCCGTACAGGGATACCTTTTGATCAACATGGCATATCAGTCATCACTATCATTGTGATTGGAAGTATGGATGAAATCAACGGATTGACAGGAAAACTCGGTAATTTGAAAAGTGTTTTGGTGAAGACTTCCGTATCAAAAAAGACTATCGTAGAATAATATATCAAATGGAGGGTTTTATGCCTAAGTATGGAGATCAAAATTATAAGCAAGCTGATTTTATCAATCACGAGTTGATTGGAGAAATTTTAACAAAAACTGAAGTGGTTACAGAATCACAAATCGCATCAGTAATAGAAAAAGCAAAACTCAGAAACGGGCTATCCTATGAAGATATCGCCATCATGCTTCAAGCGACAAACCCGGATCATTTGAAAATGATTTATAATTTGGCTGCAGAGATCAAGCAATCCATTTATGGCAACAGAGTCGTTTTGTTCGCTCCACTTTACGTCAGCAATTTTTGTGTGAACAACTGTGTCTACTGCGGATATAAGCGCGACAACAAATTTGCGAGAAGAAAACTCACCGAATCCGAAATCCGTGAAGAAGTCAGGATCCTTGAAAGTATGGGGCATAAACGTATAGCTCTCGAAGCTGGGGAAGATCCAGTAAATTGTGATATTGATTATATTGTTGATACACTTAGAATCATTTATGATGAAGTGTCGGAAAACAGCAACATCAGACGTGCAAATGTGAATATAGCTTCCACAACAATTGAAAATTATGAAAAGCTCAAAGCTGCAGGAATAGGTACTTATATATTGTTCCAGGAAACATATCATAAACCGACCTATGAGAAAATGCATCCAAAGTCTCTTAAAGGCGATTATGAGTACCATCTTACCGCTTTTGACAGAGCCATGCAGGGTGGTCTTGACGATGTAGGCGCGGGCGTTTTGTTTGGCCTATCAGATTATCGTTTTGAGGTTCTGGCACTCATGATGCACAATGCACATTTGGAATCCAATCACGGAGTCGGCTTCCATACGATTTCCGTTCCTCGCCTCAAAAAAGCAGAAGGTATGGAACTTAAGGAATATGATTACTTGATTGATGATGATACTTTCAAGAAAATTGTGGCGATTCTAAGAATTGCAGTTCCTTTTACAGGCATCATATTGTCTACACGTGAGACGAAGGAAATCCGTAATGAATTATTACACCATGGTGTTTCACAACTCAGTGCTGGTTCATGTACAGGTGTAGGTGGTTACAAAGAGAACGAGATGGAAGAAGAAATCAAACAATTTACAATATCGGATGAGAGGTCACCTCTTGAAGTGATCAAAGGTCTGATCAATGATGGATTTATTCCAAGCCATTGTACCTCATGTTATCGAATGGGTAGAACTGGAGATAGATTTATGAGTCTGGCAAAAACCGGAGCGATACAACATGTTTGTCAACCCAACGCGTTGATGACCCTTAAAGAATATGCGCTTGATTTTGGCGACGAGGAGTTGAAAGCATCAGTCGACGGCTTTATTGAAAGCCAAATTAAGAAAATTCAAAGAGATGATATCAAGTCCAAGGTAATTCAAGGATTATCAGACTTGACTGACGGTAAGAGAGATATTTATCTATAGGAGAGAGACATGAATAAAACTCCAAATTCAAATAGAATCCACATCGGCATTTATGGCAACAGAAATGCGGGGAAATCATCACTTTTCAACGCAATCATTGGACAAAACATTTCGATAGTCTCTGACACGAGTGGAACAACCACCGATCCGGTATTAAAAGCAATGGAGCTGATACCATTTGGTCCTGTAGTCTGGCTCGATACAGCTGGGCTTGATGATATCGGATCTCTTGGTTCACTCAGAATTGAAAAAACCAAACAGATGATGGATCGTACTGATTTTGCAATTTATCTTGTAGATGGAACTTCTCCTGATCCTACTGGGTATAAAGAAACGGCGAAATTGTTCAAACGCTTCAATATTCCACACATGGTAGTTGTAAGCAAAATGGAAATGATCGGAAAGTCTGAAAGACTTGAAATTGAATCCAGTTTTGGCTCAGTGACGTTTGTATCCACTCAGATTCATGAGAGTGTGCTTGATCTTGTTGATGACATTCAAAAAAGATTGGAAAAACTGGAAGAGGATTTGCCTCTTGTTGGTGACTTATTGCCATATGGCAGTACAGTGGTACTTGTTGTACCAATAGACTCGGAAGCACCTAAAGGACGAATCATTTTACCACAGGTTCAAGTGATTAGAGATTGTTTGGATCATGGCATAAAATGTCATGTGGTGAGAGACACAGAACTTGAGCAAACATTACTTGAATTACCCCGAATCGATTTGGTCATAACAGACTCTCAAGCATTCGCTTCAGTTAGCGAAATGGTGCCGCAATCCATTAAATTGACGAGCTTTTCAATCTTGCTCGCCAGACAAAAGGGTGATATAGGTTCATTGCTTGAAGGCATACGAGCCTTTGAGAAAATGAATGCTGATTCAAAAATATTGATATCCGAAAGCTGTTCACATAACCATTCACATGAAGACATTGGAAGAGTCAAAATTCCAAATTTGATCAAAAAAAACATCTCTGAGAAGATTCAAATTGAATTTTCAATGGGGCAAGATTTTCCTGTCAAGCTTGATCGATATGATTTGATTATTCATTGTGGAGCTTGCATGGTCAACCGAAAAACGATGGAAAGCCGTATCCGAAAGTCTTCAATTCAATTTGTTCCTATGACCAACTATGGGTTGACATTGGCCTATTTTACTGGTATTTTGAATCGAAGTATAGAAATATTAGGGTGTGAGGTTTGATGAGTAAAAGATACAACGCACTTAGTGATTATTTTAAAAAAGAGTATGGTAAGAAAATGGTCAAGCTTGCGATTGATGGGGGATTTACATGCCCAAACAGAGATGGCACCCTTGCCAATTCGGGATGCATATTTTGCAGTGAGAAAGGTTCGGGGGAATTCGCAGGTGTAGTCGGCGCTGGCTATGATCCCAATCAAACTTATTCCATACAAGATCAGATTGAGAGTCAAAAAAAACTGTTGGCCGACAAATGGAAGTCAACTGGATATATTGCATACTTCCAAAATTTCACCAACACCTATGCCAGTGTGGATATTCTATCCAAACTCTATGATGAAGCTCTGGCTTTTGATGGCATAGAAGGTCTAGTCATCGCAACAAGACCGGATTGCTTGGATGATGAAAAGATAGAACTTTTAAAAAAATATAATCAAAAAGGTATCTTATGGGTGGAACTTGGGCTTCAAACCATACATGAAGACAGCATGAACTGGCTCCAGACTCATTATACACTAGATCAGTTTCATCAAACTTTTATGAATTTGAAAAGGGCTGGCATTCCAGTAGTGGTTCATCTTATTCTGGGGCTCCCAGACGAGACGCATGAAGATTTCATGGCTTCGGTGGAGTATGTTTCCAGTCTGAAGCCATTTGGAGTCAAGCTGCATATGCTCAATATTTTAAAAGACACTGCACTTCAACAAGATTATGAAGAGCGAAGTTTTGATTTGCTCGATCTTGAAACTTATATCGAGTGGGTCACTGATGCGATAGAGATCTTGGATGAATCAGTTGTAATCCATAGATTGACAGGAGACGGTGCACATGATTCGGTCATTGCTCCTCTGTGGATCAAAAACAAAAGAAGTGTTCTTAACGGAATAGAAAAAAACCTTGCTAGACGTAATGTCTCACAAGGTTCTAAAAAATAACAAGATCATTCATTACTACAAAATATAACATAACCCCAATAATCACAAGACCAAGTATCAGTGATACGATGACACCTGAATTCAAGGTGTCATTTTTTCTTTTAAGTCGTGTTGCATTCATCATGAGTCCTGCCAGCCCCATCAATACTGCGATCGATGCGCTTCCTATGGCGGCTCTTAGATATCCGATATTCCAGACTTTCGGTCTATAGTAATCAAAAAAACGATCCAGCCCATATATAGGAGCGGGTTGGGCGAACAATAAGAACACGAAAGCAAAAAACACTACTAATAAATTTATGAAACCGATCATATGAACTCTTCGTTGGATACGGTCCATATTTTTTCTTCGATCTGAAGACTTGTCGCTGAATAGTTTGTCCAGGTAGTTCTCATATTCAGGCATACTTTGTATGATTTCAGTCTGTTTAGCGTAGAGAAACTTTAGCAGATATTTGGACTCAGTGGGTGACATGCCTTCAAAACGAAGACGATTGGAATAACGTCTGATTTCAGGCTCAGCAGTGCTTTCCAAAACTCTACATTTGATTCTGAATATTTTGTCAGGAGTGTTTTCTTGGTCTGAACCGGAAATGTTGGCATCAAATAATAGCTCAAAGGTGTCTGATGGTTTCATGTACGCAT
>JAWSUW010000071.1:0-10690 GCA_033549245.1 Bacillota bacterium
GCAGGAACACTTGAGGGTTCACCGACTACAATCTTGGCGGACTCGTCATTAAACAACGACATGAAGTTTGTCTCGTCATAGTTGGAAGTCTTCGGTACTATAAAGACCATTCGATTGCTCAAAAATGGTGTGATCGTCTCAGTAATAATTAATCCCTTTTCATCAAGACCGTTCATCCAGCTATCTGCTGCTGAAAAAAACAGATCCACCTCGGCACCTTGTTCAATTTGCATGGCGAGAGTTCCAGAGCCTGTCATGTTCAAAATGATTTTCACATCCTCATTTTCCGCTTCATATTCCATGGCGATTTCTTCGAGAGCATCTTTAAGGCTCGCAGCAGCAGATACTGTGATCTCCATCTTATTCTGATCAGCAGTTGACTCACACCCGATCATCAAGATGGCGACCAGGATTATTATAATCATTTTTTTCATGTTGTCTTCTCCCCTTGCTGCAGTCGGTGGTCAGAAATGGGTCTATAAACACTCTTGCCCTCACGAACCTCGCTCACAAACAGGTGTATGGCACTCACTTCAACCTTATTCACAAACGGAATTAATTGTCTTTCAAGTTCATTGATGTCACATTTTACTTTGATGTTTTGAGCCAATGTGACATGCGGGTTGTAGCCTCTCGGATCCCGTGGAAAGCCAAGTGTCTCAAGTTTTTCATCAAGGTCACTTTGGAGTGCGCGTAGCGCCTTTACCTCACCTTCTATTCCAAGCCAGAAAACTTAAGGTCAAATGAAAATTGTCTGCATGCTTCCATCGACCACTTCTTGAATAAGGTTTCAACTTTTCCTGGAGTTCATGAATTTCTGTTTTGAGTTCGGTGGAAAATTCTATACCGACAAACGCTCTCATGTTACTTCACACCTGGTTCCAATATGGTAAAAGTACTCTCATCACAGTTGATTTCAGCTATAGCTCCATATGGCAAAACGAAAAACGGGGAGGTGTGGCCAAAATTCAAATTGTAAAGGATCGGCAGATCCGGTCTTCCCGCTTCAAAGCCGATGACGTCTTTATACACTTCTTTGTATTCTTCATAATATGCCTCATCCTGTGGTTTCCCTATGACGATCCCGGCAATTTTGTCGATGATTCCTGTTGCGACAAATGAACGCAGTATCAGAGTAACGAGATAAGGTGTGGGTTTTTCTTCACTGGTCTCGAGGAAAAGAATGGCGTCTTCGAAATGATCTAGATCTGGCCAAATTGCCGTTCCCCTTGCAGCATCAAGAACTTCAATGCAACCTCCGATAAGTTTTCCTCTCACAGTACCATGCCCTTGAATGGTTTCGTATCCATGGATCTCATGTGTCATCGTCCTTCGTATGGTCTGGTTTTCTACACTGTCCCACTCCAAACGCTCTGAGGTCCAGTTTGTGCTGGATTCTATAAGGCCAATCGGATCGGTTTCAAAAAGAGTTTTAATGACTGCATCCACAGTGTATTCATGCATCTCCACATTTTCTGCAAATTCCATCAAAACACACGGTCCATAGTAGCTCATGAGTCCCGCCTTATGGCACATCAAATGGTTGATGGTCGTATCGGAGTATCCCATGAAGATCTTCGGATTCTCTTTTATGACATCGAAATCTATGTAGGGCAGCATTCTTATGGCATCGTCACCGCCGATATTCGAAATAATGGCTTTGATGTTCGGATCCTTGAACGCGGCCATAAAATCTTCCGCCCTTTTTTCAGGGTGTTCATAAGTGAACTTGGTGCCCTTCAGCGTATGCGGCATTTCTATGACCTTGAGTCCAAATACTTCTTCAAGGCGAGCTTTACCGATTAAATATCTGTGGATTAAAGTCTCATCTCCTGCACCACCCCATGATAGACTTACGGTGGCAATGGTATCTCCGGGTTTGAGTTTGTTTGGCTTGATCATGATAAATGGTCTCCTTCCAATTATTATATAGTGTTTTAAATGCTCTCATATGAGTCAATGCCGAGTTTGGACATCTTTTTGTAAAGAGCTGTTCTATGGATTCCAAGCAGTATCGCCGCATCGGTTCTGCTACCGTTACACTTTTGCAAAGCTTCCAGTATCAGCTTTTTCTCGACTGTTTCAAGCATGGTTTTCAAATCGCCGAGAAGCGGTTCATTCATTTTACCAAGATCATATGAAAGTATTTCCGGTGGTTTCAAATGACCGATATAATCCGGTAAATCCGATACGACAATATTTCTACCATGAGCGATACTGACTGCACTTTCGACGACATTCCTGAGCTCCCGAACATTGCCTGGCCAGTGATAAGCTTCAAGACAATGCCTCGCTTCCCTGGAAAATCCGGTTGGACAATTGGGATGGTCCACTGAGAATTTCTCCAAAAAGTGCTGCATGAGCAGCCCGACATCTTTTTTTCGATCCACAAGTGGAGGCAAGTCAAGGTTGACCACATTGAGCCTGTAATAAAGATCACTTCTGAATTTTCCAGTTTTCACAAGCTCCTTAAGGTTCTCATTACTCGCCGAGATGAACCGGACATCGAGTTTGATGCTTTGGTTGCCACCGACTCGTTCCAGTTCCCTTTCCTCAACGACTCTAAGCAGTTTTACCTGCATATCGAGTGGCATGGAACTGAGTTCATCGAGGAATATTGTTCCACCGTTAGCCAGCTCGAATTTTCCGATTTTGCCATGTGAAGCCGCTCCAGTGAATGCACCGGGTTCGTATCCGAAGAGCTCTGATTCAAACAAATCCCTTGGAATGCTTGCACAATTGATTCGAATGAATGGTCCGTATCTTCTATAACTGGCTTCATGAATGGCATGCGCGAAATACTCCTTACCCGTACCGCTTGCCCCTTCTATATAGACGCTGGAATTCGTTTCGGATGCTCTTCTAGCCGTATCAATCAGCATGATCATTTGAGGATCGCCCGTAAGGATCTGTTCAAAAGAATATTTGGCAAGATTCAAGCGTTTGAGTTCCTGCTTATACTTTTTGACATGCTCTTTCATCTGATCCAGATGCTCAGCCAAATGTTTGACTTCGTCGACGTCTTTGAACAGAATGGTTCCCACAGCTCCAACAACCACACCGCCTCTAATGATGGGAATTCTGGAAGTGACGACATTGTGACCCTTGATTTTCTGGACATCCCCTATTTCGGGCACACCTGTTTCAAGAACAATATGAAGACGTGTATTTTCAATGACTTCCGTCACATGCTTCCCAATGACATCCTCTTCTTTGACATTCATGAATTTTTCATATTTGAATTTTATGATTTTCCCAGCCTGGTCTATGATGATCAAACCCTCATAGGCTTTCTCGATGAATTCATCGATGATCTCCATTTCCCACTTGAGTTGCTCGTATGATTTCTCCAAAACGTACTCCTCGTAACACTTTTGATACTATCAATATACCATATTTTATGACATTCAAAAAATTAATAAAGCGTGACGTTCAAGATTTGATCTTAGAATGTCACGCTTTATTTTTGTTGCTAGAGCATTGGTTTAAGATCATCCGATACAATCAATTTCGCATCTGTCACTTCTTGAATCTGCTCCACTGTGTATTCTGGATTGTATTCTGTCAATAATAAGCCTTCTGGAGTCACTTCCATAACGCCCATTTCAGTGATGATTTTGCTGACTTTTTTAGCGCCTGTAAGTGGCAAGTTGCATCTTTTCAAGATTTTGATCTCACCCTTCGCTGTATGTGTCATCGCTACAATTACTTTCTTTGCACCACCGACGAGGTCCATAGCACCGCCCATACCAGGGACGAGTTTGCCAGGGATCATCCAGTTTGCCAAATTGCCTTCCTCATCTACTTGTAACGCGCCAAGAACGGTCGCATCCAAATGTCCGCCTCTGATGATTGCAAATGACATGGCGCTGTCAAAGAATGATGCACCGGGAATTACTGTAACAGGTATCCCTCCTGCATTAACGAGTTCCATATCGATATTGTCCTCAGATGGTGCTGGTCCCATGCCTGTGAACCCGTTTTCAGAGTGGAGTATGATTTCAACACCTTCCGGAATATAGTTTGGCACCAACGTTGGAAGTCCGATCCCAAGGTTGACCACGTCACCGTCACTAAATTCTTTCGCAACGCGTCTTGCAATGATTTCTTTTACATCCATGATGAGCCTCCTATGCCTTCACTACGTATTTGATGAACAATCCTGGCGTATGAACCATATGTGGATCCAGTGCACCAGTTTTGACAATTTCCTGAGCTTCGACGATGACTGCATCAGCTGCCATTGCCATGAGTGGGTTGAAATTTCTTGTGGCTTCATTGTAATAAACGTTGCCTTTTTCGTCGACTTTAGAGCCATAGATCAGTGCAACGTCAGCACGAAGTGCCTTTTCAAGCAGATAGGTCTTGCCATCGATGATCAGGTGATCCTTGCCTTCAGCAACAGGTGTGCCTACACCAATTGGAGTCAATACGCCACCAAGACCGGCTCCGCCAGATCTAACTTGCTCTGCAAGAGTTCCTTGTGGAACGAGTTCGACTTCCAGTTTGCCTTCATTCATCAATCGACCTGTTTCCTTATTGGTACCGATGTGCGAAACGATGACTCTTTTAGCTTGTCCGCTCACGACCAATTTGCCGATTCCTCTATCCACGAAACTTGTGTCATTGGCGATGATTGTAAGATCTTTTACACCACTTTCAATCAACGCATCAACAATTTTATGCGGAGTGCCACATGCCAAAAATCCACCGATCATTATGGTCATACCGTCTTTGATGTGAGACACTGCCTCTTCCATCGTAATGATTTTCTTCATAAGTTTGTTACCTCCTATAGCGTTACTTTATTATAAAGCAATAAGTGTGCCAAAATGAAAAAGTGCGCCCCGAGTTGACTGGGCGCACTGGAAATGCTTGTTTACATAAATCGGATCAAGGAATTACCTGTTGGTATAGATCAAAACCCAACAAGGGATGTAGCCATTTGGATACACTTTGTAACACTTGATGATGCTTCAGTTGAATTTGTATCCATTCGGATACATTTCAAAGGTGCAAACTGTACAATTTTTGTACAACATTATCTCTAATTGTCTTTTTTCCACTCCGTACCTTGAGATGTATCTATGATTGTGATGCCTTTTGCTTTGAGTTCATCTCTAATAAGATCCGCTTTGGCCCAATCTTTCGATTTTTTTGCTTCTGATCGCTGGACCAGCTGGGATTCAATCCATGCGGTCTCATCTGAATCCACTTCAGTGTTTGATTCCACTTTTTCCAGCAATCCAAGTGACAATACGAGGTCCATCTCACCTATGAGATAAGCTTTTTCAGCGTCGGTTATGGATGCTTTCAGCACATCATATAAAACGGTAATCGCATTGGCAGTGTTCAGGTCATCGGCCAGATATGCTTTGTACTTGTTGAGCAGCTGCTCTGCATTTGTTAAAAGTACTGTACCTTCCGACAAATGATCTGCAAGTGCACCAGTACGTTTCTTGAGCTTTTGAAATGCAGACTGCGCCATTTCGAGATTCTCAAAGCTGAATGCCAATTGTTTGCGATAATGCGACCCTAACACATAGTAGCGGTAACTGAGTGGATCAAACCCTTTTTTCTCAAGCAGCGACACAGTCAGAAATTCACCTGAAGACTTGCTCATCTTACCGCTGTTGTCTATGAGGAACTCAGCATGCCACCAGTATTTGGTCCATTGTTTTCCAGTATAGCTTTCGGTCTGAGCGATTTCATTGGTATGGTGCACTGGTATATGATCGACACCACCACAATGTATATCCATTTGCTCACCAAGGTTTGTAAGAGAAATAACCGAACACTCAATGTGCCATCCAGGGTAACCAACACCCCAAGGCGAATCCCATTTCATCGCTTGATTGTCGAATTTTGATTTCGTGAACCAAAGGACAAAATCTTGTGGGTTTCTCTTGTGAAGGTCTTCCTCTACGTCATCTCTATGGGCAATTCGAAGTGTATCCAGATCGAGTTTTGAGAGTTTGGTATAATCGTCAAATTTTGAGATGTCAAAATACACATTGCCGTTCTCAAAGTAAGTATAACCCTTTTCTTCCAGACTTTTGATAAAACCAATGTATTCATCGATATAATCGGTCGCTTTGGCTACTACTTCCGGACGGTTGATGTTGAGTTTTTTGCAATCTTCAAAAAATGCCTGAGTGTAAAATTCAGCCACTTGCCATACGGTTTTATTTTCTCTTTGTGCACCTTTGAGCATTTTGTCTTCGCCATCATCCGCATCGGATTCAAGATGCCCGACATCGGTGATGTTCATGACACGTTTAACATCATAACCCAAATATCTGAGCGATTTTTCAAGCACATCTTCATGAATGTACGTTCTTAGATTGCCAATATGCGCATAATTGTAAACAGTTGGCCCACAGGTGTACATGGACACTTTTCCTGGTACAAACGGTTCAAACGGCTCAATACTTCTACTCATAGAATTGTAAAGTTTCATAACTGCCTCCCTGGTGAATATAATAAAAAGCCCCCGCCTTTTTGACAAAGGCGAGGTTCATCGCGGTTCCACTTTGTAGAGTACTCAAAAATCGATAACGAGATCAGCCGTCGTCTCCTACTTAATTTCGGGACGCACTCACGAGGGCATTCGCTTTTACTGTCACAGGTTTTTTCACCGGGCAAACCCTCTCTTGGGTGACACATAAAAGTTACTGGTCTCGATCATGGATTTAACTATTAATATACATCATTAATAGCATAAAAACCACTTTCCTGTCAAGTGTTAGAATCGAGTGTTCAAATCATATTCTTCAGTTTACCCACATCAAAAATCAATATTTTCTTCATACCAATCAACCTAATCAAACCCATTTCTTGAAACAACTGCAGTTTTCTGGACATGGTTTCTCTGGCAATCCCAGCATAACTCCCCATTTCTTCCCTGTTGATACTAAGCGTGAGCAAAATGCCTTCATCAGTTTGACTTCCAAAGTTTTCGCAAAGGTCCACAAGAAGTCCAATGACTTTGGCATCAGGATTGCTGCTGGATAGGCGTTCAACCAGGCTTTCTGCCTTTATGATCCGTTCATAAGCCTTTTCAAATATTTTGAGGGTTATGCTCGGATTTGAAAGTACGATTTCATCAAATGAGGATTTCTCAAGCATACTCACTGTAGTGTTTTCAAGTGCAACAGCATTGAAATCGAACTCATCTTCTTTGAGTAAATTGAAGGCACCAATAAAATCGCCCTCTGATAGTATATAGAGGATTTGTTCTTTGCCTTCAATGGTATTTTTGAAGATTTTTATTTTCCCGGAGCAAACAATATAAAGCTTGTTGGCTTTGTCCCCTCGATTGAAAACACTTTCACCTTTTTTATAGGTTTCAGAGGAAACGCCTATTGAGACTTTCTCTATTTCATCATTCGTGAGGTTGGAAAGCAGCGGTATGTTGTTGATACACATCAGCTTTCCACAGTTTATGCAATTTTCACGAGTACATTTTCTTGCGCTGATAAAATCACCTTTTCCGTTATACCGCCTTCAAATGCTCTGATTCCATGATCTTCATCGTTTCCAGACGAGCATTGATATAAGCTTCATACACCTGTGCTTTGACCGGATCCATCGCTGGGACCATTTCGAATTTATACGGTATATTCAATTGAGAATATTTTTCAGTTCCAGCTTTATGATACGGTAATATCTCGATTTTATCAACCTTTTTTTGAATGGGATCAATCATTTCAAGGATGCGATCCATCATTTCATAGTGGTCTGTCTGATCAGGAATCATCACGTGCCTGATGGTAACTTTTCCTTCAAATCCACTCAGGACATCAATGAAATGTTTGATCCCATCCATATTTCTTCCGGTAAGCTTCAAATGTTCTGCCTCATCGACATGCTTGATATCCAGAAGAATGTGATCAGTGTATTTCAGTACTGATTCATAATGGCGTACAACACCATATCCGGAAGTGTCCAGGCATGTGGAAATGCCACTTTTCTTAAGCGCTTTGAACGCCTCAGCCACGAACTCTCCTTGCATCAATGCTTCACCACCGGAAAATGTGACTCCACCTCCTGAAGCATCGTAATATTCGCGATACCTGTCTGCAGTTTCAATCACTTCATCCACAGTTATGCGTTTGTCACCCATGAAATGTTGTGAATCCGGATTATGGCAATAGCTGCATTTGAGAGGACATCCCTGCAAGAAAAATACAGTTCTGATTCCAGGGCCATCCACCAGTCCCATGGTCTCCACCGAATGTAGATTTGCGCTTTTCATTGACTTACACCCTTTCGTGGAAAGTCCTTTTGATGACTTCCTCTTTTTGTTCCCTGGTCAATCTATTGAAATGCACTGCATAGCCTGATACCCTGATGGTTAAAGTTGGATACTTTGAAGGATTTTCAATAGCATCCATCAATAGCTCCCTGGACAAAACGTTGACATTGAGGTGAAATGCTTTTTTCGCAAAATATCCGTCAAGTATACCGGCCAAATTATTTCTTCGGTCCGATTCCACTCTTCCAAGTGCTGCCGGAACGATTGAGAATGTATTTGAAATACCATCTTGGCATACTCCCTCAAACGGCAATTTAGAGACCGAGTTGAGTGATGCAAGCGCACCTTTGGTGTCACGTCCGTGCATCGGATTAGCTCCTGGTGCAAAAGGTTCCCCAGCTCCACGTCCATCGGGTGTGGCTCCTGTTTTTTTACCATAAACCACATTGGAAGTGATGGTCAAAACAGATAATGTGTGTTCAGCATTTCTATATGTCTGGTGCTTTTTGAGCTCTCCTGAAAAATATTCTAGAACTTCAACTGCAAGTTGGTCCACTCTGTCATCGTCGTTTCCGAACATTGGAAATTCACCTTCGATTTTGAAATCAGTCGTGATGCCTTGCTCATTTCTGATTGGAGTGACCACCGCATATTTGATGGCACTGAGTGAGTCGGCAATAATTGAAAGTCCTGCGACTCCAAAAGCCATATACCTGTTGACAGATGAGTCGTGCAGTGCCATTTGTCCACTTTCATAGGCATATTTGTCGTGCATATAGTGGATTGTGTTCATCGTATTCACATAGATCCCTGCCAATTTGTCCATGACGGATTTAAACCTTGTCATGACCTCATCAAAATTCAGGCGTCCATCCGACATCAGTGGTTCAATGCCACTGATCACTTCTATCGCATTTCCGTCTTTAGAAAACTTGAACTCATCTTTACCTTCGTTGACGCTGTATAAAAGTGCTTTCGCCAGATTTGTCCTCGCTCCGAAAAATTGCATATCCTTCCCGATTTTCATCGGAGATACACAGCAGGCAATCCCGTAATCATCCCCGTAGATCGGACGCATCAGATCATCATTTTCATATTGGATTGCGCCTGTTTCTATGGACATTTTCGCACAATAGCGCTTGAAATTGTCAGGAAGGTCTTTTGACCAAAGCACTGTCATGTTCGGTTCCGGTGCAGGGGTCAGGTTGGAGAGTGTGTGAAGAAATCTATAAGCGGTCTTGGTGACCAGTGGTCTCCCATCTACTCCCATACCACCAATGGATTCTGTCACCCAAGTCGGATCACCAGCGAAAAGCGTGTTGTAATCAGGTGTTCTGAGATGCCTCACCATTCTCAGTTTGATCACCAATTGATCAATAAGTTCCTGTGCGCCTTCTTCTGTCAAAATCCCACTTTCAATATCACGCTCAATGAAAATATCAAGAAATGCGGTGTTTCTTCCGAGTGACATTGCAGCACCGTTGTTTTCTTTAATTGCAGCCAAGTATCCAAAGTAAAAGTGCTGCACCGCTTCGCTGGCATTTTGTGCCGGCTTTGATATGTCATAATCATATGCTTTTGCCATGATTTCCATCGCTTTTAGTGCTTCAATCTGCATGGAAATTTCTTCTCTTGATTTGATAGAGTCTTCAATTGCCGGTGCATTTGAAAGTTCGTTGAAATCCTCAAGTTTTTCTAAGATCAATCGCTCGGTCCCGTACAGTGCAATTCTTCTGTAGTCCCCTATAATCCTGCCCCTACCGTAAGCATCTGGAAGTCCGGTGAGAAGGCCGACACTTCTTGCCAGCTTCATCTCGTCAGTATAAGCACCGAAAACACCATCATTGTGCGTTCTTCGGAACTCTTGAAATCTTTCCGACATCTCATCGCTCATCTTGTAATCGTACGCATTTAGAGAAGATTCGAGCATTCTGAATCCACCATAGGGATTCATGATCCTTTTGAGTGGGGCATCTGTCTGAAATCCTACCACGACTTCATTGGCACGATCGATATATCCCGCTTCAAAATTTGCGATACCTGAAAAAACAGTTGTCTCAATATCGATGATGCCTTTTTCGATTTCCTCTTCGATCAATGCTTCAGCTTTATCCCAGATGACACTCGTCTTTTCAGTTTTTCCACATAGGAATGAATCGTCTCCAGTGTAGGGCTTATAATTTCTCTGTATGAAGTCCCTCACGTCTATTTTGTCCTTTATCATTTCAATTTCCTCCATTTTGGGGTCTTTTCTCTCTTTTGACCTCAGTATATTGCATTTGGAGATTAATTTCTGTGACTGGACGCACAGAATGAGTTAATTTGTGAAATGTGACGAAGAGTTAATAGTGTGCGCTGTTAAGGCGCGCACGGTGGTTTTGCACCCCACGGGTGCAGTGGTTTTGCGTTCAAGCGAACGCAGTGGTTTTGTGC
>JAWSUW010000071.1:10700-17316 GCA_033549245.1 Bacillota bacterium
TCGAGCACAGTAGTTGGGAAAGTCAAAAAAATAATGACCAGTCATGAATGACTGGCCAATTAAGTGTGTATGTTTTGAACTTATTCTTTTCCTAACCACTGCACTCGAAGAGTGCAATACTGCTGCGCCTGAAAGGCGCAAAACCACTGTGCCCGAATGGGCACAATACCACTGTGCCCGAATGGGCACAAAACCACTGCGCACCTAAAAAAGCTCACTAAACTGGTAACGTCAAAAACCAACCGGCTACATCGTCCAACATCGCTTGATGTGCCTCATCCACACTAGCTTTTTTAAGTGCGCCTACAAGTGCTTCCCGCTCAAGTTTGACACCATTAAACACTCCGTCAATGCCTTCGACGAGGTCTGTCGACATGGCATCGGAAAAAATACCGCTTTCCTCGATGATAGCACCCTTGAGTTTAAAACTGAGCACCAATTCTCCCCATGTGAATTTCTCTTCAAAAGTCACATCAAAAGCCGGGGTCTTTCCAAATCTCCAGTCCCATGAAGAGTAATGATGATAACGTTCTTTCGCTTTTTCAGAAGCGTTTTCCTCAGAAATATGCGTCACAGAATCCGCTATGCCGTAAATTTCCTCAAAGGCTTCTGCTACAGCATCCATTGTACTTTGAATCGTCATGTTCGGATTGAGTTCTTTAAGATTGATAACACGTGACTTTACGGATTCAACGCCTTTCGCACTCAGTTTCTTCATGGAGACATTGAGATATTTCCCAAGTTTGCCCATGTCGACATCCACCAGAATCGTTCCATGGTGGTAGTAATTTTCTTTGCCATAATAAAATGCATTTCCAGAAAATTTTCTGCCTTCTGCCAATATATCATTTCTGCCTGAGAATTCTGCATCTATGCCAAGTTTTTTGACACCCTCGACAATAACTTTGAGTTGTTTGTGCAAATCCTCATTCTTCTTGTTCATGACAAAAGTGAAATTAAGGTTCCCAAGGTCATGATAGACAGCACCGCCTCCTGATAGACGTCTAGCCACTTTTCCAAGATCTTTCTCGAGGTCCGATACAAGGATCTCACGCCATGGATTTTGATGTTTACCTATGACGACAGTATGTTGGTTTTGCCATAAATAAAGATACACTTCGTCTTTTGCGACTTCGCCGACCAATTGTTCCTCGTACGCTAAATTGAACCATGGATTGGTCGATTTTGATATAAAAATTTTCGTCTTGATGGACATTGGTGCCTCCTGTTTTATAATTTCAACGGTCGATGTATATGGCCTCTCTGCCATCATCTTGTTGATAGATCAATTCTGCTACAACCTTTGGAGATTTAAACCTCGTAACATCGGACACATGATTGGAATGTCCCCAAAACGGAGTGTTCATTCCCCCGAGATAAACAGCGGTCACTGTAATCAAATCGTTTTCCAGTTCCTTTTGAAGACTTTCAGTGAAGCCCCTGATGGCATATTTGCTGGCCACATAAACAGATTCATTGGCTTTTCCTCTAAGACCAGCTGTAGAAATAATGTTGATGATTTTGCCTTTGTTGTTGTGTTTGAAATAAGGCAATATTGCTCGTGTCATGTAGATCGTGCCTTTGACATTTGTATCAATCATACTGCTGATATCACTATTTCGCATGCTTTCCAGCATCCCGAAATAACCGATCCCCACATTGTTGATGATCATGTCGATATCGGAATAATTCCATGTCAAAAGGCCTATGACGGATTCCACCTCAAGCGCATCGCTTACGTCGCACTCTATGCATTCCGCTTCACCACCTGACTCGAGGATCTCATTTGCAATCTCATCGAGTTTTGCGAGTGTTCTTCCCACCAATAAAATCGAATAACCGTGCTCACTGTATTTTTTCGCCAGTTCAGCACCTAGACCTGAACCGGCACCTGTAATAATTATTTTTCCCATTTTGTCCTCCTATCAAACAGTCAGACTTCTTTTTACACCCTAGATATATTATACCACAAGTTAGCCTTTCCAATCATTACAAAGAAAGTTTCAAAAAACTGTTGACAAGCATTGTCCTTTTCCCGTATAATCCTTTTCATACCCGCGGTATAAAAATTTCATATCAATATCTCATATCCAGAGAGGTGGAGGGACCGGCCCGATGAAACCCAGCAACCGATCACGAAAGTGATTATGGTGCTAATTCCGACAGTAAAAACTGGAAGATGTGAGAGGAAGCTTGTCTTATAGTCTCCTTTTGCGTCTTGCAAAGGAGACTTTTTTATTTGGAAAGGACAGCCATGATTGAAATTCAGAATTTAAGTAAAATCTATGAAAAAGCGCACCAAAAGGTGGTTGCCATCGAACACATCGATTTAAAGGTCGAACGAGGTGACATCTATGGCATCGTAGGTCTAAGTGGTGCTGGAAAATCTTCACTTGTTAGATGCATCAACAGGATCGAAGATCCGACTACCGGTACTGTAATAGTAGATGGTGTTGATTTAACCAGTCTTAGTGGTAGAGCCCTACGCAGTGAGCGTCAAAAAATTGGAATGATCTTTCAAAATTTTAATTTGCTCAGCAGTAAGACCGTCTTCGAAAATATTGCATTTCCACTGAGACTCAAGGGGCTTGATAAGGAACAAATTCAAAAACGCGTTTTGGATTTGCTCGAAAAAGTGGAACTCACCGAAAAAGCAGATGTCTATCCCGTCAATTTAAGCGGAGGACAAAAACAACGTGTAGGAATTGCAAGGGCCCTTGCCAATGAACCGAGCGTTCTTTTATGTGATGAGTCCACCTCAGCGCTTGACCCTAAAACGACCAAACAAATTCTGGGTCTACTCAAGCGGATCAACAAGGAATTTGGAGTCACACTCGTAGTGATCACTCACGAAATGGACGTGGTCAAAGCCATTTGCAATAAAGTCGCTATTCTTGAGAGCGGAAGAATAATCGCCGAGGGGGATACTATCGATGTATTCACCAGAAAGACCAGTGATGCCACCAAACATTTTATCGGGGAATCCATCTCCTCTGATTCAAACCATAGAGGCAATAATCGATTGCAATTGACGTTCAAAGGAGTATCTGCCGAGCAGCCTATTTTATCCGGATTGATCAGAAATCTTGCAGTGGATGTCAACATACTTTCAGGATCAATAGAAACCATTCAAGATTATCCGCTTGGTAAACTCATAGTTGAATTGCCTGGTGATTCCAGAATTTTGAAAGAAGCACTCACTTACTTGTCTGACAAAGGTGTTGATGCGGAGGTGTTATCATGATGGAAATGCTCACAAAAGCAACACTTGAAACACTCTATATGGTTATAGTGTCCGCCATTTTTACAGTGGGAATAGGATTACCGCTTGGAATCATTCTCGTAGTGACAAGTGAAAATCATATCGCCACTAACAAATGGATCTCTGGAGTTTTATCCTATGTTGTGAATATGACTCGCTCTTTACCCTTCATCATTTTGATGATTTTCATAATCCCCATTACAAGGTGGCTCATTGGTACTTCCATCGGCACAGAGGCTGCAATTGTTCCCCTTGTCTTCGCCGCTATCCCCTTTTTCGCCCGCGTCGTCGAAAGCGCACTCCATGAAATTGACGACGGGGTTATAGAAGCTGCGATTGCAATGGGGGCAACCCCTCTTCAGATCATCATTCGCGTCATGATTCCGGAGGCATTGCCTTCATTGGTTCTTGGCGTTACCATAACAGTCATCAATCTGCTCGGTTACTCTGCCATGGCAGGTGCCATTGGCGGCGGAGGTATCGGTGATCTCGCCATAAGATATGGCTACCACCGATTCAGAACAGACGTGATGCTTATGACCATATTTTTACTGGTCATACTAGTACAAAGTATTCAATCATCAGGCAATCTTATTGCCCAAAAAATCATAAAAAACAGGAGGAAATAACAATGATCATAAAAATATTCAAGACAATAATCACAATAAGCTTAGTGGCTTTACTACTATTCGGATGCGGCGCGAAAGAAACCGATCAGAAAACACTCAAAGTCGGAGCAACACCGGTTCCTCATTCAGAACTGTTGAATCTGATCAAACCAGAACTTGAAAAACAAGGTATCATACTTGAGATTGTTGAATTCACTGATTATGTCACACCAAACCTCGCACTTGACGACGGTGAAATAGACGCCAACTTTTTTCAGCACGTCCCTTACATGGAATCATTCTCAGAAGAACACGGACTTGATCTTGTGAGTGCAGGTACTGTTCATGTGGAGCCTCTAGGGCTCTATTCCAAAGTATTCAGTAGCACTTCTGACATTCCTAGTGGTGCTGTAATCGCCATCCCGAATGATCCTACAAACGAAGGACGAGCACTCCTATTACTGGAAGCAAACGGGCTCATCAAACTTAGTTCCGATGCCGGTCTTGAAGCGACTGAAGCTGATATTGTCGAAAATTCACTTGGACTTGTATTCAAGCCAATTGATGCAGCTCAGCTCCCAAGAACACTTGACGATGTAGAAGGCGCTGTCATCAACACCAATTATGCGCTTGAAGCGGACCTTAATCCTGCTGAGGATGCTGTAGTAATCGAGGGTAGCGAGTCCCCTTATGCCAATATAGTCACTGTCAAATCAGATCGACTCGACGACGAAACCATTAAAGCTCTTGTCAAGGCGCTTCAATCCGAAACTGTTAAGGATTATATTCTTGAGCAATATGAAGGATCAGTGGTGCCTGCATTTTAAGCAAAAAAAGAGAGGGTTGGCAAACTCGCCAACTCTCTATCTACATTATAATGAAGAAAATCGTTTCCCAAACGCTATACATTCATCAATTCCTTCAGAATCAGGAGTCTCATTGATGATCAGACCATCTTCGAACAAATTTGCACCTGCCGCTCTCGTTCTGACTTCCCAGTCACGCATCTACTCTCCGTCACCCCAACCATACGATCCGAATAATGCAATATTTTTGTCGCCGAGTTTGCTTTCAATCACAGTGAAAAACGGATCGAATTCGCTCTCTTCAAGCACTTCAGCCCCCATGGATGGACAACCGAAAGCAATACTATCATAGCTTAACGCCTCATCAATATCTATTTCTGAAACGCTGAACAGATCAGCTTCGGCACCAACAGCAACAGCTTTTGCCATAGCCTCAGTATTGCCTGTACCACTCCAATATATGACTGCAATTTTTTTCATAATTAATCCTCCTAACCTCTCTATGCCAAACTGAGCAGTTGAGTGATTGAAACACCCTGTACTCCTTTAATTGTTAATTGATAGCGATTATCATTTGCTACGATTTAATGATATCCCTTCTCAATTAACTTGTCAAACTTTTTTTGACTGCCCTATGCTATAATTATTATGAGGTGTAAAATGAGACTGAAACTTACAAACGATTGGCAAGATGTTATCGGGCAGGAACTTGAAAAGCCCTATTTTAAAAAACTAGAAGACTTTATAACTGATGAATACGTACATCAGACCATTTATCCAGAACAAAAGGATGTTATGAACGCACTAAATTTCACACCCTATGAGAAAGTCAAAGTGGTCATTTTAGGACAGGATCCCTATCACGGTCCCGGGCAAGCTCATGGACTTTCTTTCAGTGTAAAGCCCGGAGTGAAAATACCACCTTCGTTAAGAAACATCTATAAGGAGCTCAATTCAGATTTTGGAGCACCGATACCAAGTCATGGCTATTTGAAGCATTGGGCAGATCAAGGAGTACTCCTCCTTAACACCGTATTGACCGTCAGAGCGGGTCTGGCTCATTCCCACAAAAAAAAGGGGTGGGAAAAATTCACGGACGCCATCATTAAAAAGGTCGGTGAAAAATCCACACCAGTGGTATTCATATTATGGGGAAATCCTGCACAAGAAAAAGCAAAGTTAATCACTAATCCAATACATCATATCGTGACGAGCGTACATCCAAGTCCACTATCAGTCATGAGAGGTTTTTACGGCAGTAAACCTTTCACCAGAGCAAACAAGTTTCTGGCTTCAAACGGACTTTCACCGATTGACTGGACTATAAAAGATTTATAATTCAATCGAGGTCTATGGTCAATCGGTCACCGAGATGTACCTTTAGATCACTCAGTACTTCTGATGTTAAATCCTTTGATTCTATCCGACCAAAGAGAAAATGAGACTGCAGCTGAATGTCAAAATCAAGTGATTTGATCCCGCTGATCATAATGCGTTTAACATCGTCATATTGATAAGCCTCTTTACCAAGCTTGATCACTTCATCGTCAATGACCATATTGATTCGTTCAGTTTTAAAGAATCCTCTTTTGATTTCAATTGGTAAATAGTGTTCCATTATGGCCACCTCCGTATACTTTCTTATTTATAGTATGCCCATTATTTTTTACAATCAACTCGTTTTTAACTTTTGTCATTGACATGTGAAAATATGCTATACTTATTTTATAAAAGTTGGGAGGCGTTAATATGATTCAAGACAAATTAAACCTTTTGATGAATTTTTTCGAAATCAGCAACAGCAAACTGGCAAGAGCTATTTCCGTCGATCCTTCCTTGATCAGTAGATGGCGTACGGGCGATCGTGTACCATCGAAATCCAGCAATCACTTTCATGCTCTCGGATGTTATTTTGAATCCCTTGCCAGAACCGAACGCAG
>JAWSUW010000072.1:0-17225 GCA_033549245.1 Bacillota bacterium
GGCTACTTTGTCCTTGTCAGTAATGAAACCATGGATGCAATTACTGCACTTGAGATCTACCGCAATAAAGATGTGGTCGAAAAGGCATTCGGCAACCTAAAAGAACGATTGAATATGAGGCGGACTTTGGTATCCTCAGAACAGAGTCTTAACGGTAAGTTGTTCACTGAATTCATCGCATTAATTTATTTATCATACATTAAGAAACAAATGCAGGAAAAAAATCTCTTCAAAGATTATACACTGCAAAGTATATTGGATAAACTGGATGTTATAGAATGCTTTGAGCAGCCAGGTCAAGTGGCTCGTGTAGGCGAGATTCTAGAAAAACAGAAGCAACTATATAGTGACCTTGGAGTTGAACCGCCAACCTCGTTATGAGTTGGCGGGAATCCAGGTAACAACTCATTTCATTTGAATAAACCTCGATAAATACATTCTTAATTCCTCATCACAAGCATACACGTATGTCCCAAGTATTCCCCTAGACATAAGGGTTTTATAAATATTGATAATGTATTGATGTATTTCTTGGCCAGATTTAGATGTGTGTTTGCCATAGCGGTCTTTATAATTCTCCTGAACGAATTGAATTCTCCCATCTCTGTAAATCAACTCTGGTCCAATAATAACGGCAGCATAATTTAGATCATAACCTTGAATCGTGTGAATACAACCAATTTCATTAATTGCATTATCTGAATTGATCCAGTCTTCATTGACACTATTCCATCTGTATTTATAATTGCCAATCTCAATATCAAAGGTTGTTGGATCTTTTTTTGTCTTCCATTCCCAAGCATAACCTGCCACAACTCGACAAAGACCATAATTACTCTCTAATGCCTTTATTGCAGAAACCATCTCTTCAACATCACTGAATAATCTAAAATCATAATTTTCAAACTCAATGCCGACAGACTGTGTATTGTTCAATATGTTCTCGATATATTCGGTATATGCATCTCCTGCTTTTACACGCATTTGAGTTTTTAAGCTGAACCAGTTCGCATTTAGAGCTTGAAATTTGTTCGGGTTAATATCTGATGGTTTAACACTCTGATTGTGATCATAGAACAAGACAACATGATTGGCTGACTTCATGATCCAATCCAATTGTGTGGAGTCCTCACCATAAAGCCCTAGAGTCTCATTAATTTTATCGAAATAAGTGTAACTCGATAAGTTGCGTCTTTGAGCCAATCGGTGTGCTTCATCTACTATCAGTAAATCGAATTTGTGATCCGCTTTCACAACTTGACTTGGCCCATATACCATATTGCTTTTAAGTCCAGTCACATTTCTGAATACTTTCTTAACCGTACTCCTGAGGGATGTCATTGGCAAAACAATACCGACCTTCTCAAGTGGCATTTGCTCATGTGATACAAAATACTTTGCCAAATAGATTGCCAAAATTGTCTTTCCCGATCCTGGTTCTCCTTTGATCACACTGACTGAGTCAGTATGTTGCATTAAAATCTTGTCGATTTCATTGACGATATCTCTCTGATCATCAGTCAAAACTTTATATGGTGATAGTTTAAATAAGTCACTATTTTGTATGTCAAATAGACTGTTGATTGCAAGTTCGTTGGATTTGAGTTCATTCCAAATTTCCTCAAATCTAAAATTGTATTGGTCACGATTATAGTAGTTGTGGTTTCTCATGCCCTTATTGCTATTTTGAAGCTTATATTTTCCGTCTGCTGCTATGTATTCTATCAATTTTGACTCGAGGTCGAGCGTAACCGATTTGTTAAACTCATAATCGGTTATAAGGTTGACTGTTTTCAATTGCTTTCTTTCACCATTTTCAAGATGGTTCTTCATTCGTCTAACAGCACTGGTGGTCTCTCCGACATATGCTTCTTTGCCGTTTTCCAATATATAAACTACTGGCCAATTGGTTCCAAATTCATTTGTTTTTAACTCTTGAAGAGCCAAATAATTAAAATCGAACTTTGTCAATCTCCCCATAATTATCCTCTAATCTAGTCTGGTATATTTTCCGCTATTTCCTTTAACAGTTTCTACAGGAAAACGTTTTTGATTGCGTTCTAATTTTTTTAGTATAATTTCTTCGATATCTGCTCCAACAGATTCTGCCAACAAAAATGAGTAAATCAAAACATCAGCAAGCTCATCTTGCAGTTCATCAATCTCGTAAGCATCACCCCATTGAAAATGCTCTAGTAATTCTCCTGCTTCAATCACAATAGATTTTGCCAGATTTTCTGGTGTGTGAAATTGTTTCCAATCACGAGCTTCTCTAAATTTTAATATTTCTTTGTATAAATGATCAATTCTATCCATAATTAGATCCTCATATTTGCTAAATTTGATTTCATTATATCCTTAATTCATTGTGATTGAAAGCAATTCAGCATATTATCTCTGAATAAATAACCTTTCACTATGCATAATAATTCTCGTCTATGCCTTCACCTTCTCATCAATATCCTGGATACTTATGTTGCCATTCATCTCTTTCATCATAACCGATTAAGAGATCTTCTGCCAGTATTTCCAGTTCATCTTTGAGTTCGATGGCATGGATCCATTCCTCAGGGATGTGTTCTATACCAATGAATGAGCCAATTATATTTCCAGTGATAGAACCTGTGCTGTCACTGTCACCGTCATGATTGACTGCGGCTATGAGTGCCTTCTTGAAATCAATTTGATGTCTCAGGGCGCAATATACGGCGATTCCCAGTGCCTCTTCGGCAATCCACCCCTCGCCAATAGCTTTTATTGCATGGATATCACTAACCTGATCCCATGCAAGTCGCTGAGCCTGCTTAAGTTTGGCGGCACATTCCGCACCATCTTTGACGGACTCGATCTTTTTAACGGTGCTACGAACAGCTTGCTCCAATGTCACTCCAGAAATGATTTCAGCGATCAAATAGGCCATTGCACCTGCAGCAATAAACCCGATGGGATGACCATGGGTAAGTGCCGCTGATTCTACAGCCATGTCGTATGCTTCATCCTTTTCAAGAAACAGTCCGAAAGGTGCCGATCTCATGACTGCACCGCATCCTTTGCTGCTATTGATCGGTTTTTCAGGGATCCCAATTCTTTCACTGGCCAGAGCTGAAATGCAAGAATTGCCTGGTGCCCTCGATACATGAAGAGCTTTCACGTCAATCAACCAGCCGTCATAAATCCATCCAAACTCTTCTTTTCTTGTGAAGCCTTGTGTGACCAACCATCTCTGATAAGCGAAATAGATCACTGTTGGCATATGGCAGATGCCTTTGTTGATTCTCCTGGACTCTGCTCTGAGCAATCCTTCTGCAGTGAACATCGTCATTTGAGTGTCATCAGTAATTTGTGCTTTGTCTCCATTATACCTTGGCAAATCATTGATTCCCTCTGGTCCAAATCGTCTATTGATCTCATGCAGCGTCAGGAATTCAACTGGCCAACCGAGTGCGTCTCCAATCGCTCCACCAATCAAGCTTCCTAAGAACTGATTTATATTTTTTTGACTCTTTCTATTCTCTGTCATGTCTACGTCCCCTATTCAAAATTTAGACTTCCCCATATTACCAGTCTAAACTTTCTGACAATTTAAATCCTGTGCAATTTGCATTGTTTTCAGTGGTTTTGATAGGAATTTAAAATTCTATCTTTGTTGAATCAGATTATAATCACTTTCATACCACTCCTGTGTTTGCAAGCAAACACTACGTCGGGCGATATTTCTGCTCCGCAGAAAATCGAAATTGAACTCAAAAAAGAATAAAGGCACAACTTGAATCATGTTGAATCGGGTTGTGTCTTTTGCTGTTCATATTGAACTTACAATTCCATCAAGTGTTTTCATAGCACTTGGTTTGGTGCTTCCTATAGCTTTCCACATGTTCGGTGGCGCAGGCCCGATATTTTTACCTATGCACATTCCTGTGCTCATTGGCGGCTTCTTTTTAAGTCCGATGCTGGCACTTTCTGTTGGAGTCCTTACCCCAATGCTCAGTGGAATAATAACAGGCATGCCTCCAATATTTCCAATGATGCCTATAATGATGCTCGAACTTGGCATTTACGGCTTGACTATTAGTGTTGTCAAAAATAATGTGACAAAAAATCCGTATTTCGCCCTTTTGGCTTCAATGATTCTCGGACGTGTCGCAGCTGGCTTTATGGTTTTTGTGCTTTCGACTTTCTTTGCAGCGAAATTGCCATCAGCAATTGTTTTTATCACGACATCAGTGACAACGGGAATTCCGGGGATCGTTATTCAACTGATCATCATCCCTATTTTAGTGATTGCCATCAATAAATCCAATCTCGCCATTTTTGAAGGAGCAAAATAATATGTCTTCTGATAGAGAATACTTCAATGCTAGAGCACAAGACTGGGACAATACTGTTGTCCACGATGAGAGCAAAGTCGAACACATTGTAAACCTACTCCAGGTCAGAGCCTCAGATCATATTCTGGATGTCGGCACTGGTACTGGTGTATTGATTCCTCATCTTCTTAAATATCTTGATGATCATGGTCATATAACCGCTGTGGATGTTTCTGAAAAAATGCTCGAAGTTGCTGAAAGCAAATACTCAGGAAAAAACATCACCTATAGGTTGGGTGATGTCTTGGAAATGCCAATGGATGAAAAGTTTGATGTGATCATCTGCTTTTCCGTGTTTCCACATTTTAAAGAAAATAAGCTCAAAGCTATTGGCACGCTTAGTCAATTATTAAATGATGGTGGGAAACTTTGTATTGCCCATGCACAAAGCCGCGAGGCCATCAATAATCTGCATCTCAAAGCTGGAGATGTTGTAAAAGACGATCGTTTGCCTAAAATGGACATCCTTGAGAAGTCATTTGTTGATCAAGGTTTGATTCCAGAGTGTGTCATTGACAATGAGAATCATTTTATCATCTTAGGGAAAAAAATGAATTGAACTCAAAAAAAATAAAGACACAACTTGAATCATATTGAATCAGGTTGTGTCTTTTGTTGTTCAGTTTGGGTTATTCAAATAAGTGAAACATAAAATCCTGTCGATGATTTAATACACGTACGATTTTAATCACGTCTTTATCCACATGATAGAATACATAATTTTTGCTTGTGACCAAGTACCTATAATCAGTTGGAACATCAATCAGTTCTCCTAAATTAACACCGGTGAATGGAAACTGGGCAATCCCCTTAATGTCCATTATTAGTTTTTTCAAAGTTTCTGTTGCTACATCATCATCCCAAAGATTTATAATGGCATGTTTGATTGCAATTAAGTCCTCTAGAGCTTCTGGTGAATATACAAGTTTATACATATCATAACCCTAATATCTCATCAGCTTGCTCAGAAGAGATCCAACCATTTTCCCTGGCTGATTTCTCACCTTCTTCAAGTTTAGCTAACAGTTTTATTGTTGCTTTGAGTCGATCTAATTCTTTAATTTTTATAATTGCGAATTCACCCTTTCCATTTCTAGTCAAATACACAGGACTATTTTCGCGAACTTCATTGAGAACATCAGTATAATTTCGCAATTCAGATATTGGCTTAATATTTGGCATACAAATCACTCCTCGTTTTAATTTAATTATACAGAGATTTGCTGTAAAACACAATGCATTTAAACACGTTAATTTACAGCGCAATTATAATTTCATCAATTCCACCAGTTGTTGCAAAATTTGCATCAACTGAAAATATAATAAATGAAAAGCACAAACCAATCAAAATAGATCAGTTTGTGCCTATAAGTTGCTAATGATTCACTCCTCGCTATCTTTCTTCGAATAAATCATACTTCTCAAAACACCCTGTGCAATAAAGGTAACCATCAAAATGATCATTATGATCCACCATCCCACTGACTCGAAAATATCTTCAGGCACCATCAGCGTGTAAGCCATGTAGCCTAGAAATATGACAGCCTGTACAAGTTTAAACGCTTTTGCATCGGCTTCATTTTTAAGTCCTACGAGCCTTTCATCACTTTCACTGATGATGATATTCTTCATCTTTTGTGGACTTTTCTTGATGTTGGTAAGTTTGAGATAATAAACAAGGGCTCCACTAAGTGGAATAATGGACAATCCAATAACCGCTCTTGGATTCGTGATAAAGCTCACATCGACAAAACTGACGATTATGCCGGCGATAAGTAATACTAGTCCTACAGTAAGGCATATAGCCATGATCAATTTTGCTTCTTTTATTATTTTCTCTGTATTCATATTTACACCTCCCAAAATAGGTCGTTCAAGGTTTTATTAAGCGCTTTGCAAATTTCGATGCATAAATTAAGTGAAGGGTTATAATTGCCCGACTCGATGAGACTGATCGTTTGACGTGTAACCCCAACGATTTCGGCCAACTGCTCCTGAGAAACATCTGATTCGATCCTCGCAATTTTCATTCTCTTGTTCTTCAAAATACATCACCTCCGTCTATATTGAATATTGTAACTCTAACCGTACTAAATGTCAACTATATATTGCACAATGTTTTTCATCAGACCCGTTTTTAGACAAAAAAAACCTCATCGGAGATGCCCGACAAGGTTGCTATTACTATATTTGATCCTTGATGAATTTGATTTTCAATTCTTCTTTGATATATTTTTTCTCGATGTACATCCTATCATCAGCCGTTCTGATCAGCATTTCAAGTTCTGATTTTTCATAGTTGTCAAAGGCCACTACACCATGACTGACACTTATAATGTAACGTCTGTCTTCTGTCTTGTTGATTTGGTCATACCTTTGATTGATGCGTTGCCATGCGTTCTCTGCATGTTCTTCATCAATGCCTCTAAAGACAATTAAGAATTCATCTCCACCCATTCTGATAATGAAGTCTTCTTCACGGATTTCTTTCTTGATGCCTTCAACTGCGTCCACAATCAGCTCATCGCCAAATTTATGCCCAAGATAATCATTGACCTCTTTCAGTCCGTTAATGTCAATAAAGCACATGCTCAGTTTCAAATGTCTTCCATTATCAAACTGAACCAAACGGTTTAATTTTGACAATCCTGCTTTTCTATTGAAGGTATGCGTGAGTTGATCATACATCATTTCGTTGAAGTATTCAGTCATTTCTGAGATCTCATCCGTGTTGATATTTCTGAGTTTATTTGATACGTCATCATCAAAAAGTGAAAGGGTCTTCAGCT
Organism: Bacillota bacterium; assembly: GCA_033549245.1. Lineage (GTDB taxonomy): Bacteria > Bacillota > Clostridia > Peptostreptococcales > Acidaminobacteraceae > Fusibacter_D. The sequence continues at coordinate 7,157 of JAWSUW010000072.1, forward strand.
CTTGAATGAGTATGTCCATTGGTTTTCGGATGCGTTGATTCGTTGTGATGAATGAATACATGGTTACCATAATGATTACTGCAATCAAACCACCATTGACTGCAATAGCTTTTGTGACTTTTCCTTTTGCATAAAGTGAGAACAGATTGACCATCTCGTCAATATTGCTCACATAGGCATCGATCTTATTGTTAATTGTGTCGCAATAATTTGCAGCAGATTCGTTATCCAATATAACCTGATAATTCGGTTTGAATATTTCAGTCCATTCTTTTGTAATCTTCTCAAGCTTGAGTTGGCTTTCAGTATGATTGATGATTGCATCAGATTCACGACTATTTGTGCTTAAAACATCCAATATGCCTTCAAATTCTACCATTCGATTAGCTAGACTTGCTTTCAATTTGAATACGTTGTCTGAAGGCTTTGGTGATACCATTCTATTCGACAATTGAGCCATGTTGTAGCTGAGCATTCTAAGTTTGCCGGCTTTGTTGATGATATTTGCGTCGCTATCCATACTCGAATAGGCCACTACGTTGATGAAAACGACGGTAAGTGCCAGTAGAACCAATATTCCGTGCGTCAAAATTAACTGATGCTTTATTTTCATAACTCCACCCCCTAATATATGATTTGATAACTTACCATATCATTATACATTGGAAGTCAATATTTGAATCAATTATTTTTTGTATTGAGAGGTACTGGCGGAGCATCTTTAATATATGGTATGATATATTATGCTTTGCAACTGACAGTTGCGGAATTTCCAAGCATGCTTGGTAGTTTGCAACTGCTGATACTGCTATGATTAACATGTAAATAACAGTTCAGTTGCTGAAAGGAGACAAGATGAAATTGAAGACGTGGGAATTGCACTTGAAGATCAGGAATACAAATTAAGTGTTGTTACTCTTGAAGAAGCTAACGCTTATGTAAAAACTGCCTATGAGAAATCCAAAAAAACAGTCATCGCTGTTATTCTTTTTTTAACTTCAGTCGTTCCACTATTGATTGCACTGGCTCTATTGGTTTTAATTCCTTCATCTTCTATAAATGAAGCTTACAAAAAACTTTTACATGAAGACCAATTTGCTTTTGATAAAATAGTGGAAAATAAGAGAATCGTTGGATTCAGTACTTTCTATTGGCCACTGGTGGTAGCCATCTATTTAGGTTGGAGTTTATGGACAGGGGCTTGGGGTATCACTTGGATCATCTGGCCAATTGCAGCACTTGTGTTTGCGGCACTTGTAGGGCTACTGAATTTCATAAAATCAGATAAGTAAAGATGGCAGGGAGGATTGCCTATGTCTTGGAATTATGCTTATAGTCAGGATCTATGGCCAGCGATGATTTCGGTCGCATTGACCATTTTCCTTGGGTTTTACAGCTGGAATCGGCGAAGTGTATATGGCGCCAAGGCATTTGCCATCGGATGTCTTTTTGCGATGCTGTGGGGAATCGGGTCTAGCCTGGAAATTGCTGCATTGGACTTTTCAACCAAGGTATTTTGGATGAAATTTCACGCCTTGTGGCAAATCCCAACGGTTACTGCTTTGAGTGTGTTTTTTCTCGAATATGCAGGACTGGGGCGTTTCCTCTCGCGTAGGAATCTGATGCTGTTATCCATCCCTGCTCTACTCGTATTTAGCCTGATGGTGACCAACAATTATCATCATCTGATCTGGACTTCATTCTCTTTGGATCAGTTTGTCATTGCCAAGTATGGTATGGGCACCTGGATCTCGATCTGGTATGCCAATCTGCTTGGGATAGTGAATTTCATTGCACTGCTTAAGTTGGCGATTAACTCTCCCCGATCCCGCTGGCCAGTTGCGATTATGCTGTTCGGCCAGTTTTCCGGCCGAATCATGTATGTACTCGACAGTCTTAATACCCGTCTTTTCACTCCGGGCGAATCAGTCCTTGTCGTAATAGGCTTGTCATGCTTACTTTATGCCATTGCCCTATTTCGTTTCCGTGTTTTGGATCCGATTCAGCTGGCTCGTACTATTGTCATTGAGCAAATGATTGACGGTATGCTCGTACTGGATCTGCATGGACATATTGTAGATTTAAATCCCGCTGCAATAGAAATATTTGATAAACCCGCTTCCAGTCTATGCGGACGATCGGTAGCGGAAATAATGCCCTCCGATTCCGGTATAAAGATGCAACCCGAAGTCATCTTAGGTTTAGGGGCTGATGCCCGATGCTATAGTTTAGTACATACACTCCTGCTTGACAAAGGTGGTGAAGCACTTGGACATCTTCTGCTGCTTCATGATACCACTGTACAAAAACAGGCACAAGAGCTCCTGATGGAAAAGCAGCGGGTTGTTGCCACTCTGCAGGAACGAGAAAGCTTGGCGCGCGATCTCCATGACAATATTGGACAAGTCCTTGGCAACATCAGCATGCAAGCTCAAACCGCGCAAAAATTGGCGACCACTGGCAACACTGATAAAACAGTGCCTATTCTGAGTCGTCTGGCAGAAGTTGCTCAGGAAGCCCATTCCGATGTTCGCGAGTCTATCCTCAGTCTCAGGACTGGTGTGACACCAGAGTGGTCATTTTTCAATGCTCTGCGGAAATACCTCGATCATTATCAAACGAGCTTCAACATCGACATAGAATTATTGGTCCCCAACGAGCTGGGTGAGGATGTTTTAAATTCTGATGCTGGTATTCAGGTGATGCGGGTCATTCAGGAAGCTATTACCAACTCAAGCAATCATGGTGGTGCTCATAACGTGAAAGTTGTGTTTGTTGAGGGAGATGATCATATCAACATCACAATATCTGATGACGGTTGCGGTTTCGATCAATCAAAATTGATACTTGAGGTTGGCAAGCATTTCGGATTGATGTTCATGCGAGAAAGGATGGCACAAATTGGTGGCTCCGTCATGATCGAATCAGAGCTTGGGGTAGGAACCGCAGTAGTACTGAATGTGCCTTATGGTCATTAAAAAGGAGGAAGCGTTATGAAAGTTTTGCTGGTCGACGATAACCGTTTGATGCTGGAGGGACTTCAAAACCTGTTGGAAGCACACAATGTGCAAGTTGCAGGCATGGCCTCGGACGGACAAAATGCTGTGGTCTTGGCACAAACGCTCAAACCGGACGTGATTCTGATGGACCTCCGCATGCCTAGGTGTGACGGACTGACCGCTATCCGGCTCATCAAAGCAGAAATACCCGAAATGAAAATTGTTGTACTGACGACTTCCACCGACGACCAAGACCTTTTTGAAGCTGTGAAGTCCGGAGCATGTGGCTACCTGCTGAAGAGCATCAATGCCGATACACTGATTGAAGCATTGGTCCAGGCAAACGAGGGTATTCCTCCATTTTCTCCAGGTCTAGCGGAAAAATTGCTGAAGGAGTTTGCTCGTCTCAGCGAGTCATCCCCTATAAATTCGTTTAATTCCTCGGACGTGTCACCAGTCAGAGGACTCAACAGTAGGCAGACTGAAGTGCTGACTCTTGTCGCTCAGGGCCTCTCCTACAAAGAAGTTGGTGCCAAATTATACATAAGCCCGCGCACAGTCCGATATCATATGGTGGAAATTATGAATCAGCTTCACATGGAGAACCGTGCGCAGGTCCTGGCTTATGCAGGACACCTGGGTTTGGGGCAAGATCTAACACCAAAATAGTTTAGTGAAGACTGTCGCTTGTGGCAGTCTTTTTCAATATAAATGACAGTCCACCGACTGTCATTTTTTTGCCGTTATAGCAAGTGTAAGATGAGTCAATCATTGATATAATGATGGCGAAAGAACGAGGAAAGGAAGGTGAAGCTTATGGAAAAAAGGCAGCACATCTTCATTGTGGGCAACTCACTGATTCTGGACGCGCTCGGAGAGAGCATGAGGTTCGGTGGTCAATTTGAACTGACCCACATTGCGCTTCCAAAAGATGTCAAGGAGCTGGAATCCATGAAACCCGACGCAATCCTGTTCGATCTGGAGACACCCTATATGGAAATTCTATTTTCCTTATCAAAGAGCTGTTCCAAACTCCTGCTCGTCGGCGTCAGCCCGGATACCAATGTAGTCAAGGTCTGGGTTGGCAGACAGCTTCAAGAGTTGTCGATGCAGGGCTTAGTTGCCGTGATCATGGACCAGCTGAACATTTCGTAGAACCAATCAAATTTTGAAAGGAGTTGAACCAAAAATGAATCGAAAAGTATTATCGATCATATTGATTTTGACAATGATTTTTAGTTTATTTGGATTCAATCTAGCCAGTTATGCATTTGTGGCGACTGACTTTGATGGTGGCTCGGGAACAGAATTGGATCCATGGCAGATTGCAACTGCAGTACAACTGAATAACGTGAGAAACTACCTGGGACCAGAGTATGCCGACCAGTATTTTATTTTAACGGCTGACATCGACCTGGGAGTTTATCCTTTTAACGAGGGAAATGGCTGGATACCAATTGGCAATTGGGATTCAACAAATGATTTTTTTTATGGCAATTTCGATGGTGGTGGTAGGACAATCAGGAATTTATACATCAATATGACTGATGGGACTATCTACGATTATGATCCAGTAGGCTTATTTGGCATAGTGTATAATGCAACAATTCGTAATGTCACTTTGGAAAATGTTGATGTCAGAGGTGTTGATTGCGTTGGAGGGCTTATCGGTAATCCAGAAAACTCATTTATCAGCGATATTCATGTTACAGGTAGCATATTCGGGAATGATTATATAGGTGGAGTATTAGGATACACCTATCAATCTTATATCACTTTTGCAAGTTTCTATGGATCTGTTACAGGTAGAAATAATATAGGAGGTTTAGTCGGATACCCATATTCCAGTTCTGTAAGATATTCTTTAAGTAAGGGTTATGTGAGTGGAAATGCGGAGGTAGGTGGATTAGTTGGTCTTATTGACAGATCCTCTGTTTTTCAGTCACATTCAGAAAGCACAGTGACCGGCATCACCTACGGCACCACTAATTCAAAGACAATTGGTGGACTAATCGGTCATATTTATAGTAATAGTTCTGTCAACAGCTCATATGCAACTGGTTCTGCAATTGGAACAGATGTTGTTGGTGGCCTTGTTGGTTTGAGCACTTTTGATTGTACGATAACTAACTCTTATGCATGGGGTAACGTTTCAAGCGATGCTGATGATCCATTTAAAAAAGTTGGTGGTTTAGTTGGATCGATTGCTACCAGAGGCACTGTAGAAAACTGCTATGCGGTAGGAGATGTAAGTGGTACTGGTATAAATCACGGTGGATTGGTGGGATATAACTCTTCTGATGCCCCGATACTAAGTTATTCTCTCGGTCCTGACAACGGTGAAGGTTCAGTCATTACTTCAGAACAAATGCAGATGGCCTCAACATTTGTCGGATGGAATTTTATTGATACTTGGGTTCTCGATGAAGGATATCCATACTTGTTACCAAGTGGGCTTGCTGAAATTGTTTCAATGAAAGACTGTTTTCAAATTTTTGTACCTTTTGGAACACCATTTAATGAGGTCAATTTACCAACTACGGCTTTTGCTACTTTAGATGATACCACCATAGTTCCTATTCAAGTGAGTTGGGATGGTAGTAATCCAACTTATGATGGCAACACTCCCGGTGACTATATCTTTACAGGCACATTAAACTTGGTTGATGGAATTGCAAACACCGATGGTCATACTGCCAGTGTTACAGTCACGGTTACGCCTCCGCTCAAAGAGATTGTTTCCGTTGAATCTCTACCAGACATAAAAGTACCAAATGGCACCGATTATTATGATATAGCTTTTCCATCAAGTGTTATTGTTACTTTAGATGATCAAAGCACTGCCTCGTTAACAGTGTATTGGGATGAAGGTACTCCAACATATGACGGCAACATCGATATAACCTATGCCTTTAAAGGTTCGATATCTACTGGGTTTGGAATATTAAACACTGCTGGAGTCTTAGCCAACGTTAATGTGATTGTTGAAACACCTCCTGATACACCACCAGTCATCATATACCATCCTGAAGATGAATCTGTCTTAGTTGGTGAAAGCGCTAGATTCTCAGTCGAATTCACCGCCAAACCAGATCCAATGATCCAATGGCAGTTCAGTAAAAACGGTGGAAAGAAATGGAGTGATATCCCTGGAGCAAATTCAAGCGACTACGATGTGACACAAGCGACTGTCGAGCTTGACGACTACCTGTATAGGGCAATACTTGACAATGGAATTGGTTCACCCGTCACATCAAATGCAGCCAAACTCACTGTCAGCTATGGCGCTGCAGACATTCAAATCTATCAAACAGATGGTATCTATGATCCTGCAACCAATGAGATTGTATGGTCGATTTATGTGCATAACCAAGGTCCTGAAGCAGCTCAAGGTGTTGTAGTCAAAAACACTTTGGCAAACTCCACCAAACTGTTATCCGTAACCAGTGATTACGACTATAGTCTTAAAGGTAAGACAATCAACATCAATGTAGGTGAGATGGAAGCAAATAGAGAAATAATGATTCAAATCAGTGTACTTGTAACCAAGACAACCTCTCTTATTTTGAATACGGCAACGGTCTCCTCGACAAGCCTGGATTTAAATCTGGAGAACAATGAATCAACATCTGAAGTATTAATTCAATAATTGTAAAAAGGTCAGCCATATCAAGCTTTTTGCTTAGATCTGGCTGACCTTTGTTTATTCTTTGAGTTTATCATTTAATGATATCATAATCTCCACTATATCCCCTTCGAGAAAAGTGACATTCCCCCTAAGCACAGGAGGACTCTCTTTATTGATTACCACGAGAGGAATTTTTTCGTCTGAATAATTAACCAGTCCTGAGAACGGATACACCGTTAGCGATGTGCCGAGAACGAGTATCAAATCCGCTTTGCTTAATTTATACTCAGCTTCCAGAAAATCATCCTCATTAAGCATCTCACCAAAAAGTACCACACATGGTCTAATGATCCCGCCACCTTGTTTGTAGGCGATTGTTCCAGACTCATCTACCACCTCAGCAGCTGAAAATACATCCTGCTTGTAGGGATTCAAATATTTGAAGGTTCTTGCATGACCATGGAGTTCAAGAACATCCTCTGATCCCGCCCTTGTATGAAGACTATCAATATTTTGGGTGACCACAGTGATGTTCTTTCCACTTTTCGAAGCCCACTCTGCAATCAACAAATGTGCCGCATTGGGTTTGGCCATATGAATCCCATGAAGCATTTTTTCAAAGTAATCGTAAAATTTTTCCGGATTAGACTTTAGCGTCCGAATTGACAATGTGTCAAACAAACCTGGATCTATAACATATACGCCATGTTCGCCTCTATAATCGGGAATTCCAGACGCGGTGGATATTCCAGCTCCAGTAATGACCACGATATTTTTGGCATCTTTTATTAATTTTGAAACTTTCTCAAAAGTGTCCATAAAAAGCCTCCGATCACATTTCATTCACCACATAACTGACCTTATGTTTGATTTAAGTATATATTATTGGACGCCGGCTTTCTATGATAATTAAAAGAAGCCAAGATCAAATCATATAAGACTTGGTCATGGCTCCTTAACTGCTACATCTCTATTTAAGAATTTTCTTTATTAGACGTTCATAATTTCCATGTGCAATCATAGCTATTTCATTTTCAGCAAACCCTTCATTTCTTAAACCAGTTAGTAAATTTATACTATCCGCAGTTTCATTAAGTCCATCCGCACCTGCGCTCAATTGATTTGAGTTTGTGAAGCCGCTAAGCGTATCCGATTCCAAATAGTCACAATAATCAAATCCAAAAGCAATATGTTCACATCCTACCAGGTCTGCCATGTAAGTGATGTGTCTAATGATACCATCGACATTTTGTTTGGATCTGTCTTTGTGGACAAAGTCTCTAAAACTATTGATTCCAATCAGTCCACCACTGGATGCAATGACCTTGATTTGCTCGTCTGTAAGATTCCTTTTGTGATTGCATAGAGCTCTCGCATTGGAATGTGATGCAATAAACGGCCCACTGGCGTATGAAGCTAAATCCCAAAATGACTTGGCATTCAAATGTGACACATCCAATAGCATTCCTAAAGCTTCAAGTCTATCAACCGCTTGAAAACCCTCTTTTGTTAAACCTCGTGTTAATGTTCCATTAGCACCTGTTGCAAGTGCATTTTCTTCATTCCAAGTCAGCGAAGCATGTCTAACACCTTGGTTATAATAGTAATCAATTAAATCAATATCTCTACCTATATGTGAAAGACCCTCCATACCAAGCATAATTTGAATCCGCTGATCATCTGCTGGATTATAATCCTGACTTGATCTTATCCATTTAAGTGCTTCCGATGATGTTGTAAGTTCGTCAATTGCGACACTTAGCAATTGATCTATCCTTGGTTTGGGATTTTGATCGTGAGGCGGATCTGCCCAAAACACAAATATTCCACCATGTACTTGACCTTCCCTGAAAGAAGACAGGTGTGCCGATTCAAAAGTGCGATCACCAGGTTTGGTCTTCCTGCTTGAAATGTCTATCCATAAGTCTGAGTGACCATCAAATATCATAAAAACTCCTTACATTAATAAATTTCCCATGAGCAAGCCGAAATAGTTGCCCAATATATATCCAAGTGTACCGACCAACATAATTGGTGCAATCAGTTTGGTCCAACCTTTTGAAATAGCCATAGCTGCCGCAGTTGTCGGTCCACCGATGCATGCGTTGGAAGCCAATATCATCTCTTCAAGATCGAATTTCAACAGTTTTCCAACTGAAAAAGTAACTAACATATTGATGACTACCATAATCGTTGTATAAACTAAAAGTAAAGGTGATTTAGCAAGGATCAGAGGAATTGATGCTGGAACGCCAATAACAACAAAGAATAAGTAAATCAAGAATGTTCCAATCTCTTGAGAACCTTTGATATTTTCAAAGTAGTTTGACATAAACGTCGCCCCAAGCATAGTAACCGTTGTAATGATCAAGTATTTATTAGACAATAACATATTTGCCATACTTAAAAAACCATTGCTTGTTGGAATAAGATTGCCGATCAATTTTGAAAGTTCACCTGAAACTGCAACAATGACAACAGCAGAAGCGATTCCCAGTGCAATGTCTTTAAGTGATATTTCTTTTCTTCCCCAGTAAGATGCGGCAAGTGTCTCATTTTCTTTTGTACCGATACGCTCCACTTCATCCAAATGGGGATGAGAAAATTTCTTTCTGAAGAAAGCTATTGAAGGCATTGAAATGAGAACAAAGAAATAGAGTGCCATTAAAAGGTTGTCTGCGACAACTGCTGCTGATACCAAATCCCCTGGCACTTCAAATGAAGTTGCCATTGCAGCGAAATTGACTCCACCACCAATATATGAGCCTGACATCATAGCAGCTACTTTATTCAAATCAGGAATCAAATTATTGAGTGCAAGATAACCAACGGTGGCTCCTATCATTGTACCAACTGAACTGATCAGAAAAATAATTAAAATACGTCCACTCTCTTTCCAAATCTTTTTAATGTTTGTCTTGAAAAGCAAGAGCGGAATTGCCAGTGGTACAACATATCCCCATACATGATCGTAAACTGGTGCATCGGTAGGAATGATGTTGAAATTTGCAAGAATCATTGCTCCCACTAAGGCAATGATAGCTCCTGATACTTTCGACGCCCATTTGTACTTTTGTTCCAGATAAATACTGACTGCAGCCCACCCTGTAACAATTGCCCACAGGACCCATGTGTTGTCGGCGCTAATAAAACTTGTTGTTTGCATTGTTTTACCCCTCCATATATAATATAAGTATAATGATGCTATATTCAGTATACTGAAAATATTTAGTTAATTCAATATAATAAATTAATTTTCATTATATTTAATATTTTGGAGGTCACATGACAATTGATGTAGGTACTAAAATTCGTGCTTTAAGAAAAAAAATGGATTTAAATATTTCAAATTTGGCAGATTTATCAGGAATAAGTTCCAGCATGATCAGTCAAATAGAAAATGGAAAGGTGGTTCCCACAGTCGTTGTCATGTGGAAAATCG
>JAWSUW010000073.1:0-16875 GCA_033549245.1 Bacillota bacterium
AGTTCAATATCATCATACTTTGAGCTATAATAGTTCGACAGGATTTCATAGAGTCTATAGGTGGATATCGGCGCATCAAAATATCCATTCACAATGAAATGTGACGCCAATTCAAGAAAGAATCCGCTGGGTTTTAATTCTGACCTATTGATAAAATAATGGATGGAATGATGGAATTTTTTTGAATTGTAAAACCACTCCACCAATTTTTCCATTTCTTTCAACTTGGTCAATTCATCAAAAGAAATGAACCTGTTCTCCAGCACTTCAAAAGGAGGTTCCATACGAACAATATAATCGTACCGATCTCTGTCGTTATATAAAGGGGTTCCCTTCAAAAGTTTGAGAAATCCCAGCTGTAGTTGATCTGCTCCGATTTCGAATACTTCATCAAAGGATAATAAAAACCTTTCAAAACTCTCATGTGGCAATCCGGCAATCAAATCCACATGCACATGTGCCTTTTCTATTTGAATCAGGGTTTGAGTCTTTTCTTTCAAAGTGTCAAATGGAATTGGACGATTGATTGCAACAGTAGTCGGTTGATTAGTGCTCTGAATCCCTATTTCAAATTGAAATAAACCATGTCTCGCATTCGATATCATATTGAAATAGTCATCATCTAGTAAATCTGCTGTGATTTCAAAGTGAAAGTTGGTTATCCCATTATCATGAGTGACCAAATACTCCATGATGGGCAGCGCATGCTTTTTGTTGATGTTGAATGTTCGATCCACAAATTTGACTTGGGGTATTTTAGCCTCCAAAAAGATATCAAGATCCCCAAAAACTCTTTCAAGAGAAAAATATCTTACCCCTTTAGAAGCTGCTGACAAACAATATGAACAACTGTATGGACATCCCCTGGAGCTTTCATAGTAGACAATCCGATTGTCATATGCATTAAAATCGATGTAGGGAAATGGAATCGAGTCCAAATCGTCAACTTTCATAACTTCTGCCGAAATCGGGTGAAATCTAGTAGTTATACCTTTAATTAAAACATCATTCAAACTCAGTCCTTCTTTTGAAAAATGTATCAAAAGCTCAGAAAAAGTTTGTTCCCCTTCTCCACAAATGACGCCATCCAAATAAGAATGTTTTGTAAGCTGATCCACTGGATCATAACTTACTTCAGGTCCACCGAATATTATAAGACTCGCTGGATTGATTTTCCTGAAATTTGAGAATAAGATAGATAGAGGATCAATATTCCATATATATGCAGAGGCAAATACAGCATCGTATCGTCCTTTATGAATGTCTCTCAAAATGTGATCCATGTCATTATTTATAGTGTATTCTTTGACATCCAGTTCAATCATTTGGTGGTCATGTTCGTGATTTTCACGCCAAAAGCGTTCAATATACTTGATAGCAAGATTGGAATGAATAAATTTTGAGTTTAAAGTCATCAATAAAATTTTCATAGTGTCAGCCCTTTCTTTTATAAAGTATAACATGACTTTTAGGGGGACGGAATTTTTTATTTTTGATTATGACGCAATAAAAATAATGTGGTATACTAAAAATATACAAACAGGAGGGGTAGTATGGCAATAATGTCCTCACGACTGATTCGTCACGAAATATGTAAAGACGAACTTAAGAGCCTAGGTGCTCGTATAATTGATATTCAAGGAATTATGTTCCTTGTTAAATTCGACCTGAACGGCAATAAAATCACATATGCTTACCATTTGAATGAAGACAACACGTTCTTTTTGGAAAGAATAAAGCCATATTTGTTAAGCATTGGCAACTACCAATATGAGGAAGATATTGTCGATGTCATCAAAGTTGACATCGAACAGTTCATCAATGCAATGAATTCTACCAATTACGAACAATTCATTGAAATCGACAACCATTTGGCTAAGCTGGTCAGACTATTTGAAGATTTATATCTCTACTATAACATCGAGAAGGAAGACCTTACTAAACTGGATACTTCTGTGGATTGTATCTTGGACAACATCAAAGAAATCATGAAGCGTTCCGAACGTGTTTACACCAAGAAGGATCCTGATGTACTTAAAGAGGACATCGAATTCTAATTTTAACATTCAAGGCGGTGATTATGAGAATTTTGCATTTTGAATATAGTGAGTTTTTCCGAAAAGTCGTTCACGATATGTCCATTCGAGAAGGTCATGATTATATTCCGTCGTCCACAGGAAAAAATTTGATTGCATTACTTGATAAAAACAAAGTTGATGTGATTTTTACCGGCATGGTGCTTTCCGATATATCCGCTGAGCAATTGATCGATGCATTATCACGGTCACCATACAATAAAATTCCGGTTGTGATCATCACGTCGAGTGAAGTTCAAGATATAACCCATAGATTGAAAAGTCTTAAATTTTCCGATTTCATTTTGAAAGAGAATTTAAATCTCGACACTTTTGGTAAGTGCATTAGAAGAATACAGTCAACATTATAATTAAAACGGGATCGAACATGAAGTTCGATCCCGTTTTATTTTTTGACTTACATCTGCTCTGGAGCTTTTAGACAAACCAATTTCAGTGCATTTTCAAGAACAACTTTCGTACTGTAAACAAGAGCTAAACGTGCATTCTTAAGTGCTTCGTCATCGACCAAGATTGCATTGTCGTGATAAAAATGATTAAAATTTTGAGCGAGTTCCACTGCATATCTTGCCACTGTATGTGGTTCATAATTTTTATGGGCAAGCACTACGATTTCATTGAATTTCGCAAGTAGTCTCACAACGTCCTTTGAAACCTCATCTGTCAATAAACTATAGTCGATATTTGATTGGGGATCAAATGATACTTTTCTCAAGACACTGCATGCTCTGGCATGAGTATACTGAACGTAAGGACCGGTCTCCCCTTCAAACGACAAAGTCTTCTCAAGTGAAAAAGTATAGTCCTTGTTTCGAGTGGTATAAAGTTCTTGGAATACCACCGCACCGATTCCGATGTCTTTGGCAACTTCTTCTTTATTGGTTAAGTCGGGATTTTTTTCATTAATGATCTCAAGAGTCTGTTCCACCGCTTTGTCCAGTACATCCTCAAGAAACACGACATTTCCTTTTCGCGTGGATAGCGAGCCCGCTTCTAGTGCCACCATTCCAAAGTCTACATGAATACAGTCTTTGTGCCATTCATAACCCATCAATTCAATGATTTTGATCCATTGTTGGAAATGCAACTTTTGTGCACTCCCAACAACGTAAATATTCTTGTCAAAGTCATAAAAATCTTTTCGATACTTGGCTGCAGCCAGGTCACGAGTCAGGTATAGCGATGATCCATCTTTCTTTGTGATTAACGCAGGTGGAATACCATATTTTTCAAGATCAACAATTTCAGCACCTTCCGATTTAACTACTATATTCTTATCGCGTAATTCCTTTAAAATCATTGGCATCTTATCAGAGTAGAAACTCTCACCAGCGTATGAGTCAAATGTGACACCCAGTTTTTCATACACTCGATTGAATACTTTAAGGGACATCTCTTTGAACAATGTCCAAAGTTCAACAGCTTCCGGATCATTGTTCTCAAGTTTGGTGAACCACGAACGAGCTTCGTCTTCCAGTGAAGGATTGTTTTCCGCTTCCTGATGGAATTTCACATAGATCTTAAGTAATTCCGGAATCGGATCTTTCTCAATGACTTCTTTGTCTCCCCATAATTTATAAGCGACTATCAGCTTGCCGAATTGTGTTCCATAGTCACCCAGGTGATTGATTGCAACAGTCTCATAACCTAAAAATTTATAAATTCTATGCAGAGACTCACCGATCATTGTGCTTCTGATGTGACCCATATGAAATGGTTTTGCAATATTTACAGATGAATACTCTATGATGGTCTTCTTGCCTTCTCCAACAGCGGATGATCCGTATTTGTCCTTCTTAGACATCACCTCTTCAATGACCACTTTAGCGAAATGTGTGGAGTTCACCTTGAAATTCAAAAACCCTGAAACTGCTTCGATCTGGTCGATGAATTCTGGAATGACGATTTCTTCTTTGAGTGATTCCGCAATCACATTTGGAGCTTTTCTAAAGGCTTTTGATAATTTGAAACATGGAAAAGCGAAATCACCCATACTAGTATTTTTGGGGTGTTCTACAAGTTCCAAAATTTCTTCATACGTCATTGCGTCAATATGTTTTTTTAGTAGTTCTGCGATTGCGTTCTTATAGTTGTACATGCTTTTTCCTCCTGTATGAAATCAAAAAATAAAAAACGCCTCTTGAAAATCAAGAGACGAAATAATCCGCGTTACCACTCTTATTGAAAAAGAAAACTTTTTCCACTCGATATCTATAACGGAGACAACCGTTCAATCAGCTCTGAGGCCAATCAAAATCTCATGGGTTCTATTCATTGACATGTGTTACCGGACTCTCACCATCACCGACTCGCTAAAAAGGAACATATCGACTACTTGCCCACTCATTGATTTACTATGAATTTGAAGTTAATTTTAGCATAACAAAGCTGTATTTTCAACTGTTTATGTAAAGTTTTTATGAATTTATAAGATTTGGTGCCTTTTTTGTGTCGAGTCCGTTATAATACTATATATCACACTCATTTTAAAGGAGCTACAGATGGCAAATTTGAATTATTACAAAGCAAAGATCAAGGCATTCTCATTAACCGAGTGGTTGATTGGCATCAACGTCTTCATGTTCTTGTTGACGCAGTTAGTGACCATGACAGCTGGTAACGGACTTGTCCGTTTAGGTGCTAAAGTCAACATACTGATCAGTCTGGGAGAATACTGGAGATTACTCACCTCCATGTTTTTACATGCCGATATCATGCATCTTGTTTTCAATATGCTTGCACTTTTCATACTTGGCAGGGATATAGAGCGTTTCTTTGGAAAGAAGAAGTTCCTGGTTATCTATTTTATTTCCGGTTTAATCGGTTCGGCACTCAGTTATTTGATTGTGCCAAATGTTTCTGTCGGTGCTTCAGGCGCAATTTTCGGTCTTATGGGAGCAAATCTTTTTCTCTACAAAATTAATCCAACGGTCTATAAACGCATATATGGTTCAGATTTTTTGATTCTAATCGGTGTCAATCTAGTGATTGGATTTATTAGACCCAATATTGATATGGCAGGCCATATCGGCGGCTTGATAGGTGGCTTCATAACTGCATTTGCGGTGGGGCTTAATTTTGAGAAGACATTTGTTCCAAAGCGGATCGCATTTCAACTGATTTCTGCAATCATTTTAATCGTGCCGATTTTCATAGGTTCGATGCGAATGACCTCAACACCGGAAACATATGCAAGTGGAGCTTATTATCACTACACGATAGACAACATTTCAACTGCAAACCGATATATTGACAAAGGCATACGAAAGTTTCCAAATGATCCGGATCTAAATTCCATCAAAACCATCATCAATCAATAGAGATTATTAGACTGATTCCAGTTCTTCAACCAATAATTCATAGTGTTGATTTTTCACATTGACCATGAATTGTTTGGAAGAGATGATTTCAGTCTCTTCTTTTTTTTGTCGAATCAGGTTTTGCCTACAGGCTCTTTCCTGATCGATGATCTCCAGTTCCTGTTGTCCTATTCTTATGAATCGAATGAAATCTCCAGGTCGTGCTTGTGCAAGAACCGGTAAATCAGTTGAAACCACGGTTCCAATTTTAGTGTATCCTCCAGTTGTCTGTCTATCTGCCATCATGATAATAGGCTGGCCATCTCCAGGAATTTGAATCGCACCAAATGGAATTGCATCAGACAAGATGTCAGGTGATTCTATGTGCTCTACCGCTTGTCCTTTAAGTCGGAGTCCCATACGATTACTGGTCGTGGTCATCTCGTATTCACAGTTGAAAAAAGTATCTATTCCTATAGAGGTGAATGCATCTTCTTGAGGTCCGAGAAGCACCCTCACCTCTTTGACTTTGGATGTCAATTGTTTGAAGTAAGGATCTACATAAGTTGTCAAATTTCTTTTGACGGCACCTTTTGTCCAAATTGCGCTCAAAACATCTCCACGCTTCAATGCTCTACCGGATAGTCCACCAATCTTTGCCTTTTCATCCGTCGAGTATGAATCAAGAAACTTATCAATTCCGCACCAGGTTCCCTGTATGGCCATGTAATTTCGGATGCCTGATTGGCATGATTTCAGTTCTATTTGATCCCCTCTATTGAGAAGATAACTCTCCCATAACCTTGCTTGAACAGAATTGATTTTCATTTCTGTGATCGCTCCACTCACACATATAACAGCAGGTTCAAGGACCAAAGCTTTGAATGACCCTCCGAGTATTTCCAGTGCAGGCGTTCCTGAGAGGTTACCTACGATAGAATTGGCATAATCATATGCAAAAACATCCATCACACCAGATTGTGAAACTCCATAGTCAAGTCCACCATACCTACCGTTGTCTTGTATAGAACACTGTATTCCAGGACTTATGATCTCAATTTTAGCAAGCATATGTACGCCCTCCAGCCAGTAAAATTCTTTCAAATTCAATCGAGTCAATGGGTACAAATCTCACCGTTTGTCCGGAAGACAGTAAAAAAGGACATTGATCTAATGGGTCAAATAACTTTAGCGGTGTTCTACCGATTAGATTCCAACCGCCGGGAGAATCAATTGGATATATTCCCGTCTGCTTATCCGCTATACCGACAGAACCTGCCTTTATTTTCATTCGTGGCGACTTGAGTCTAGGAGTTGCAATGGACTGATCCATTCCACCAAAGTATGGAAAACCAGGTGAAAATCCCAACATATATATCCTATAATCTGTTCCACAGTGTCTATTTATAACTTCTTCTCGAGTGATACCACAATGAATGGCTACACGATCAAGATCTTCTCCATCGTATAGAATAGGGATAATTAAAAAATTGCTGTCTAAAGACTGATTCGGAAGGACGGTATCACACTGGTACGAGATGATCTCCACAAGTTTCTCACGAGAAATCTCAAGAGCATCGTAATAAACTGATATGGTGTGATAAGTGGATGTCACAGCATCAACTCCTTGAAGTTCCATTTGAATCAATCTGGTCTTTATGGCATTAACTTTTTTATTGATGAATTCATCTATTTTCTCTTCGAAATAGATGCAAATCATTCGATCGCCCAACCATTTGATAGAATAGTTCATAAGCTCACCTTATCAACTGTCACTAAAAGCACGACTCAAAGCCTCTGCAAGCAAAATGGCGTTTTCACCATCTCCATGAAGACAAATGGTATCTGCTTTCAAGTTGATCCAATTGTTGTTTATGGTTTTGATACGACCACTCCTCCTCAGTTCCATCATCCTTTCAACAGCTTCAGAAACAGATTTTATGAGTGCTCCTGGAAGTTTCCTGTCCACTAATGAGCCATCATCCTCATATGCGCGATCAGCAAATACTTCGGCATAAAAGCACAATCCGTAATCCAGGCATGCTTTTTCCATTTGGCTTCCTGGCAAACCAAACATAACTATTCCAGAGTCAATACTTAGTATAGCTTTAACGACCATCTTTGAGGCATCATAATCCTTTGCAAGATCATTATAAAGCGCTCCATGAGGTTTTACGTGTACAAGTTTCACATCCAGTGCTTTACACATCCCCAGCATTGCTCCGACCTGATAAACCACAAGATTATAAAGTTCGTCATGACTCATAGGAATAGATCGTCTGCCAAATCCTTTCAGATCAGGATAACCAGGATGGGCACCAACATTGACATTAAATTTTTTACAAAGGTCAACAGTATTGTACATGGTGTCGGGATCGCCCGCATGAAAACCACAGGCGATATTTGCAGAAGTGATATATGGCATCAGTGCTTCATCATTACCAATACCATAAATTCCAAACTGTTCTCCAATATCCGCATTAAGATCGAGTTTCTTTTCCATATCCCCTCCTATTTGAGTTCGATGACCGTCGCGCCGTTTCCGCCTTCATTATAAGCGGCATATTCAAATGATTTGACATGTGGATGCCTCTTAAAGTGTTCATGAAGCCCTTTTCTTAAGACACCAGTCCCTTTTCCATGAATGATTCTTACATGTGACAAACTTGAAATCGCAGCATCATCGAGATATTTATCAATCACTGTTATCGCCTCTTCAATATTTTCACCTCTGACATCGATTTCAGGACTGATGGTCAAACTACTGGATCTGACTTCTTTGATTTTTTGGTAAGTTCTTTCATCAGCTTTCTTTTTCGAAAGCGGCATCAACTGTTTGATATTAACGTTCATTTTCATAAGACCCACTTGAACGGTAAGTTCACCTTTATCATTAGGTAAAGTGAGAACCGAACCATCTTGGTTGATACTAAGTACACGCACGGAGTCTCCTATCAAAACAGATTCAGGTGCAAATTCACTCACCACATCAGCTTTTATGACGGAATCGGTAACTTGATCAAGTCCAGTTTGTAATCGCCTGCGCATTTCTTCTATTTCACGATTTCTGTTCTTTTCATCTGATTTTTTGATGTCTCTCATGGATTTCACAATATCGTCGACTTCATCTTTCGCACTTTTCAGAAGTGTCTTCGCTTCATCCTTGGCTTTTTTCATCATTTCATCGCGTTGATTGACCCATTTGGTTTCTTTTTCCGCCAGTGTTTTTTTCAGTTTTTCGACTTCTAGACGAATCCGGATTGCCTCATCTCTTTCAGCATCCGCCAATTTTCTGCTTTTTTCAATACTCGCAATGATATCCTCAAACTCAATGTTGTCCTGATGAACATATTCTTTGGCATGTTCAATCAGGTCACCACTCAGCCCCAATTTCCTCGAAATCTCAAAAGCGTTGGATTTGCCAGGTATACCAATTAAAAGTTTATAAGTCGGACTAAGTGTTTCCACATTGAACTCCACACTTGCATTTTCTATGCCTTCGTTTGCAATGGCATATGTCTTGAGTTCAGAATAATGTGTGGTCGCCATGGTTCTGATATGCTTCTTCCTAAGTTCATCCAAAATCGACATGGCAAGCGCGGCACCTTCTGTCGGATCGGTTCCTGCACCGAGCTCATCAAACAGAACCAAAGAATCAGGAGTGACATCTCTTAAAATGGCCACAATATTGGTCATATGTGATGAAAATGTACTCAAACTTTGCTCTATACTCTGTTCATCCCCGATATCCGCAAAAACCTGATCGAAAACAGCAATCTGTGTTCCATAGTCCGCTGGTACATGCAGTCCGGCTTGAGCCATTAAAGTCAGTAGACCGACAGTTTTAAGCGTTACCGTTTTTCCACCGGTATTCGGTCCAGTGATCAATAGAGTAGTGAAATGTTCACCAAGCCATATGTTAGAAGGGACAACTTCGTTCTTGGGAAGCAGCGGATGCCTGCCATTCTTAATTCTGAAACATTTGTTGGTGGACAGTTCCGGCTCCACCGCTTTCATTTCAAGTGCCAATTTTCCTTTTGCAAATATATAGTCCAGCTTGGTCAATGAGGTTAAATTGATGGCAATCAGGTCTGCAACATCAGCCACTTCACCTGTAAGCATTCTCAATATACGTTCAATTTCCTTTTGTTCGTTGATCTTTAGTTCGCGAAGTTCATTGTTAAGTTCCACAACAGCCATAGGCTCAATATAAAAAGTGCTGCCTTTGGCGGATTGATCATGGACCAGCCCCTTGATTTGATTTTTATGTTCACTTTTCACAGGGATTACAAAGCGGTCTTGTCTTATGGTAATCAAAGTATCTTGAAGGTACTTTTGATACACTGGAGAAGTGATCATTGAGTCCAATTTGTTTCTGATCGCCTGATTCTTACTGTCAATGGTCTTACGGATTTTTCTGAGTTCAGGAGATGCATTGTCTGACACTTCAGTCTCAGACAGAATACACACTTCAATGTGTTTTTCAAGATCAGTCAAAACCGATATTTGATTGGCATAAGATGCCAGTATCGGATATTTGATGGTGTTGGCTTCATTTCCGACAATATACTTTTTAAGCACCCGGGCAGTTCTGAGACTGTCTCCAATTTCAATTAATTGCTTAGGCGTCAGACATCCCCCGATTTTCGACATTTTGAGTGCGGAACCTTGGTCATATATCGGACCAATCGGTGGATTGCTATGCTGGATGATCATATTGACTGCTTCAGTGGTCTCATCTATGGAAGCCTTCACTTCACTGAGTTCACTAGATGGAATCAACTCTTTACAAAGCGCTTTTCCCGAAGCCGAGGTCGCTTTTGATTCCAGCATATCGATCACTTTATTGAATTCTAGGACTTTTAATGTTTTGTTTTTCATACTTCCCCCAAATTATTCTACACCTTTACCGGTGATATGAAAATTGTCATTAAACTGTGGCATTTTTTTTACAAGATTATTGAAGTCACCTGTTGTGGCTATTGCAGTAAGTATTTCCTTTTCTTCCACTGGATTCAAACGATCAAATTCCATTTTGAAGACACTTATTCCGAGTGTTCGAAGTCTAAGCATATTGCTTAACCAATTATGTGTTTTGCCATATAGAATCTCCACTCTACAATGTTCCGCATCACACCTGATGGGAAAGTGCATTCCCTTTTCATCTATGAGATCGTAATCCCTTGATTTACAAAGATTACAACCCGATTTACCAGTAAGTGTTCCACCAACTGGACAATATTCGGAAACCATTGCCGGCATGTTGCCGTAAATGTAATAGCCTAAATTTGATCTTTTCTTAAATGGCCCCAGTTCCTGCACACTCAATTCAGTGGACAAGATCACTGATTCCGCCCCGTTAGATCTAAGGGTGTCATATGAATCCACATTAAAGCAGTTCATGGTCTCACCGGCAATCCACTTGACTCCTGGAAATCGTTTCAAATAAACCATGTGCCCAATATGTGAGAACACAATTCTTGGAAGAACTCTCTGCAAGGCACATTCGTTTTGATATTTTTTATGAAACCTTCATG
Organism: Bacillota bacterium; assembly: GCA_033549245.1. GTDB lineage: Bacteria > Bacillota > Clostridia > Peptostreptococcales > Acidaminobacteraceae > Fusibacter_D. Next base: position 10,933 of record JAWSUW010000073.1, read on the forward strand.
ATTTTCAGCTCTACCAATCCTAGGAAGTACTGGAACCACACTTTTTTCTATCATATGACTCATGTGATCTTCATAAGCTTTGAGATCATGCATGAACCAAATGGCATCACAATCTTTTTCTTTGTTCTCTACTTGATATGAATCTTCGATGCATTCATTCAGGTAATCTTCAGAATAAAAATGCAAATGGAGTTCAATTTTGCCTTCAATCTCATTGGATTCCGGCTTGATCAAATCATAAGATTTACCTGTACGCTCAGAATGCCAAACAGATAATTTTTCAGTGGCATCGTCAATAAGCACCCTTCTCATACGATTGAGTTCACTTATTGGAATAACGAGTCCATCATCCATATTCACTTCAAATTGACTTAAGTAAAAAGGCGTTCCTCCAAGCTTTGAAAATTGTACAGTGACCCTTTCCACGCTGAGTGGTCTGTTGTTGGCACGTTCAGAAGGCATTTCCGAAACAACCTCCAAACGTAACGTCTGATTCACAATTCCGATTAATTTTGCTTGCTTTTCCAGATGTGCCTCAAAAAAAAGGCTGATTTCATTCACTGGTTTATCGATTTGACTTTCAAGAGTAGCAGCATCTATGTGCTTTTTATCATAGGTCTTGTAAAATATACTGTTTTTTACTGTTTTGTATTTGAAAGGTACAGTGACAATGCTACCTGCAGCTGCCGTTGAGACCCGCTTTCCATCCAATGTTATGACATCGGTTCTCGCACCGACGGTTTTTCCTTTGAACCTCGTCTGAATTTCATCACCTTTGTTCAGATCATCTGTCAATTGGAGTGTTAAAATGCCATCACTTAAGCTGATTGTCTTACCAAGTACTGTTCCATATGAACTTGGCAATTCATAATTCATTAATGATTTATACTCCGCATCAAATAAATGTCCCTCAGTAAAATCGCGATTGAATACTTTAAACAACTTTTCATGATCGACTTTGACATGATGATCATCCATCGCATTTCTATAGGATGAGACCACAGTATAAACATAATCTGCCCCTTTCATTCTTCCTTCAACTTTCAGAGAGACATTACCTAGTGCTTTAAGTTCCTCTATATGTTCATAAACATTGAGATCTTTGGGACTCATCAAATAAACTTGCTCTGGTTTGTTCAGCACATTCTCTTTTCCTCTTTCCACAAGAGTATACGCTTTACGACAAGGCTGTGCGCATGCACCTCTATTGCCGCTTCGACCACCAATGAGACTGCTCATAAGGCATTGTCCCGAATACGATATGCATAGCGCACCATGAACAAAGAGTTCGATCTCCACATTTGTTTTTTCAGTAATTTCCTTGATTTCAGCGAAACTCAATTCCCTGGATAGGACAACTCTTGAAAAACCTATGGATTCCGCCCACTCTACATCTTTAAGACTATGAAGAGTCATTTGGGTGCTCGCATGACAGTGAAGATCTGGAAAAGCGGTTTTTATATTGGCTAAAAGACCTATGTCTTGTAATATGACCGCGTCAACATCGTGATTGTATAGAAATTCTACAAAACCAAGAGCATCAGACATTTCTGTCGATTTGATCAACGTATTGAGCGTCACATAAACCGCTACGTTGCGCTGATGGCAATACTTTATAACTTCAACTATTTCCTCGTTTGAAAAATTGTTTGCAGATCGTCTTGCACCGAATTGTCTCCCCGCAAGATAAACTGCATTTGCACCGGCATTGACCGCGGCTTTCAAACTTTCGCTTGATCCGGCCGGAGCAAGCAATTCCATTTTATTCATTAAACACCTCATCCATTCAAAAAAAGTGCCCTTAATATACATAAAGGCACTTTGTGGCTACTCTGTTGTTCCCTCTTCAAAATCGATCATTCTTGTTTGAGAATCACCGTGAGAAAACTCTTTTTCAAGCTCAAGAACCTCATTTCTCGATTTTTTAAGATCCTCTTCTTTTCGTTTAAGGTCTTGATCCAATTTTTCCATTCTTCTTCTCAGCTGTGACACACCAGTCTCATAAATACTTGAAGAATCGATCAGTTTTGAAAACTCATGAACCATTTTTTCATATGCAAGGCTTCGCCTTTCAAATTCAGATACGACAGCATCCAATTCGTCACGTGCACTTTTAAGCTCATATTGAGGTGAATTGATTCTACGTTCAAGTTCTTCTTTTTCAATCAGTGCCTTATGTAACTCATCAGCTACATTCAGTGCCGTCAACACTCCAATCATGGATGTGCTCAGTTTTTTATTGCCCTCAAATGTTTCTCTCATTTTATCATCAACATAATTGGCGACTTTTTGCATATGTTCTCTGGAATCATCACTGACTAGTGTATAATCACGGTCCATTATCTTTACGGTAACTTTGTTTTTTTGTGTCATAAGCTACACCCCTCGCATATTCAATCATTCTAAAATCATTATACTAAAAAAATGCAAGCTTTTACACAAATTTTTAGAGTTTTATTCAACGAGTCGAATACCGTCTTCAAAAATAGCAATTTTATTTTCCTTCAATAGTTTCCCGACAGCCCTTTTAAAAGCCCGTTTGCTTAAATTCAAGCGCTTTCTGATAATCTCAGGATCACTGTCATCGTTTAGATAAAGCTCACCGTCGGACTCCTCAAGTGCTTTCAATAAGATATCGACATCATTATTGATTTGAACGTGTGCCTTCTCCTTGATGCTCAAATTGATTCTACCATCTTCACGAATTCGAGTAATTCGGGCTTCAAGTTTAGCACCTTCTTTGATTTCCTTGTAAAGCTCGTGTTTTGGGATCAGACCGTGATATCTGTCATCAACAGCAAAAAAAGCTCCCATATCAGGTTTGATCTCGATCACTGTACCATTTACGTGTTGTCCTACTTTGTAATCGGTTCCCACAGTGAGATAGTTGTATATTTTCATGGACGCACAAAGTTGATCCTTGAAATCGATATACATCGTCACAAGACATTTTTGTCCTTTTCTGAGTTGTCCTTTAGCTTCGTTGTAAGGCAAATAAAGATCTTTATCCAATCCCATGTTGAGGAAGAATCCATTTTCAATATTGCCTGTGACTTCAAGCACAGCAATGCCTCCAAGCTCTATCAATGGTTTCTTTGTGGTGGCTACGAGTCTTTTTTCCGAATCTCTGTAGATGAATACCTCGATCTCCTGATCGATTTCCATATCATCCTTGACCAATTTCTTTGGCAACAAAACTTCGTTTTCTCCATTGAGTTCATCACTCAAATAAGCTCCGTAATCAGAGAATCTGTTCACATATGCCTTCTGCGTTTTTCCTGTTTGAAACATAAATGTATCCTTTCTATTACAATATATAGTATAACGACACTGTAAATTTAAAAAAGCCCCGGCTATGCCGAGGCTTTAGGTTTGACTATCTGATTGGTGTTACGTTCTCAGCTTGAGGACCTTTAGGACCTTGAGCGATTTCAAAAGTAACTGCTTCGCCTTCTTCTAAAGACTTGAAGCCATCTTTGTTAATTTGTGAGAAGTGTACGAAAACGTCTTTTCCGTCATCACCAGTGATAAAACCAAAACCTTTTTCTGAGTTAAACCATTTTACAGTTCCGTTCATGTTGTGCCTCCAAAATTTAATATTTCCTTAAAAACCTAATAGAAAAAATATTAACAAAATCTTGGAAACTAAACTCAAAAAAGAATTTTGTTTTCCTAACTTTTTAATTAATTTTTTTTTCCTGTGGATCTAAGGTACGTCTTAATAATACACTTTTTCCATTTTTTTTGCAAGTCCTAATTTGTGGAAACTGCGTACATGGAAGCTATTTGTTGTTGTATGTCGTCGTCATCGAGGAACTCATCAAATTCAATTTCTTTATCGAACAAACCAGAAGGTGTGATTTCGATGACACGATTTGAGATGGTCTCAATAAATTTATGGTCATGTGAAGTGAAAAGCATAGTGCCTTTGAATGCGATCAAGCCATTATTTACGGCTTCAATGGATTCAAGGTCAAGGTGATTGGTTGGTTCATCAAGAATCAAAACATTGGCTTTAGAAAGCATCAGCTTAGAGAACATACATCTCACTTTCTCTCCACCTGAAAGAACATTACACTTCTTCAGTGGTTCATCGCCTGAGAAAAGCATCTTTCCAAGGAAACCTCTAATGAATGTTTCTGTTTTCTCAACTGAATATTGTCTCAACCAATCGACCAAATTGTATTCAATGCCTTCAAAAAATTCAGTGTTATCCTTTGGTAGATAAGCTTGTGAAGTGGTCACACCCCATTTGAACGATCCTGAATCCGCTTCTTCTTCGCCTATCAATATTTTGAACAGCAAAGTTTTAGCAAGATCATTTCTACTTAAGAATACAATCTTATCCCCTTTGTTGACAGTAAAGCTTACGTTGTCAAGAACTTTGACACCATCTACAATTTTGGTTATACCTTCGACAGCCAGAATATCTTTACCCGCTTCACGCTCTGGAGTAAATCCTACGAAAGGATATCTTCTAGATGAAGGTTGGATATCTTCAATATTGATTTTTTCAAGCGTTTTCTTTCTTGAAGTCGCCTGCTTCGCCTTAGATGCATTGGAGCTGAATCTGGCGATAAAGTCCTGAAGTTCTTTTACACGCTCTTCTTTTTTCTTGTTTTGGTCCTTCATGAGTCTGAGCATCAATTGACTTGACTCATACCAGAAATCGTAGTTTCCGACAAACATTTTTGCTTTGGAGAAATCTATATCCACCATGTGTGTACAGACTTTAATTAAAAAGTGTCTATCATGGGAAACCACTATCATTGTTTTATCGTAATTGATCAAAAATTCTTCCAACCAACTGATTGCTCTAAAATCCAAGTGGTTCGTCGGCTCATCCAAAAGTAAGTTATCTGGGGATCCAAAAAGGGATTGGGCAAGCAAAATTTTTACTTTGTCTCCAGAATGAACATCTGCCATTTTTTTCTGGAAAAGATTTGAATCCACACCCAGCCCATTGAGTAATTTCTCAGCATTGGACTCAGCATCCCATCCGTCGAGCTCCGCAAATTCGCCCTCGAGTTCTGCAGCTCTCATACCATCCGCCTCAGAAAAATCTTCTTTCATATAAAGAGCATCTTTTTCTTTCATGATGTCATAGAGTCTTTTATGCCCCATGATCACCGTATCCATTACTGAATACTCGTCAAATTCGAAGTGATCTTGCTTAAGTACTGCAAGTCTTTCACCTGGTGTTATGAAAACCTCTCCTTCCGTGGGCTCAATATCTCCCGAGAGGATTTTTAAAAATGTTGATTTGCCGGCACCATTCGCACCGATGACACCATAACAGTTTCCTGGTGTAAATTTCATATTCACTTCATCAAATAATTTCCGGTCACTAAACCTTAATCCTAAATTCGTTACTTGTATCACGCAACAACCGCCTTTCAATTGTTATTAATCCGTATTATAAACACTCAACTATAAATTATATCATTTTTTTTCAGAAGTACAATGGTTTTCACCAAATGTTACCGGTTATTCATGAACTACGCTCTTTCCGCGCCATCCACCCTTGATTAATCTTCTGAGCATCAAAAGACCCCTTAGAATCTCATCTGCCGCCATGGCAAGCCAGATGCCAGCAAGGCCGAATTCCAATACAATCCCAAAGTAATAAGCTCCAAGCGTACTCACCAGCCACATTGAAAACACGCCTGCAATCACTGGGAAATTCACATCTCCAGCAGCTTTAAACGCATTGATGATCACCAAATTGAGCACTCTGCCGAACTCCACCAAAAAATCTATCATTATGATTTGTGCACCCAGTTTAATGATTAATGGGTCATCTGTGAATATGGACATCAATGAGTGCCTGAAGATCACAAACAACAAGGATACCGACATTGTGACTGCAAGGGATTGCTTGACTGACCTCATTGTAATTCGATAAGCTTCATCCTCCTTACCGGCACCAATCAGGTGTCCGAC
>JAWSUW010000074.1:0-16869 GCA_033549245.1 Bacillota bacterium
GGTGTATGTCCAAGGATCATTGGCCCCCAGGATCCTATAAAATCTATATAGTCATTTCCATCGACATCAGTTAGAATCGACTCAGAAGCGGACTCAATCATTATCGGGTCCATTCCCACTGATCGAAAAGCTCTGACTGGGCTATTTACCCCTCCAGGTATTACAAGTTTTGCACGTTCATAAAGTGTTTTTGACTGCTCATGATTCATTATTATGTTTCCTTTCACTTCCAACTTCAATATGTGGCTACAGCCACTTCTCTGCAATTAACTTTGAAAAATAGGTGATAATCAATTTCGCCCCCGCCCGCTTGAATCCAATCATCGTTTCATAAACGATAGATTCGTTGACAAAGCCAGACTTGATTCCATGATAGAGGAGAGCGTACTCCCCACTGACATTATAAGCTACAAGAGGTTTGTTGATGGATTCATTTAATTCATGCAAAACATCCAAGTACATCATGGCTGGCTTGACCATAATTAAGTCAGCACCTTGATCAATGCTCGCTTTGGCGACGTCGATCACGTCTTTACAGTTGTGGAAATCCATTTGATAACTGCTTCTAGAGCCTTGCTTAGGACTTGAATCGGCAATAGCTCTAAATGGTCCATAATAGCTTGAGTGATACTTAATCGCATAGGACATGATTGGGATGTAGGTAAAACCCTCACGATCCAAAGATTGTCGCATAGCACCGATACGCCCGTCCATCATGTCTGAAGGCGCAACCATATCTGCGCCGGACTTGACATGACTTACCGCTATCTTAGATAAAAGTGTCAACGTAGGATCATTGTCAACACAACCCGAATCGGTCAGAATGCCACAATGTCCATGATCTGTGTATTGACACAGGCATACATCTGTAATGACATAAAACTTGGACGAGTAGGATTTCACATAACGTATTGCTTTTTGTACAATGCCATTTTCATCATACGCACCAGAACCGACCGAGTCCTTTTTTTCTGGAATGCCAAACAACAAAACTTGATGCAATCCTAATTGCAATAACTCATCCAGTTCTTCGTGTAGTCTGTCAAGTGAATACCTATAAACTTCTGGCATCGCCTCAGTTGACGATTTGATGTTTTGACCTTCAACAACAAAGATTGGGGTGATGAAATCATTGATCGACAAATGATTTTCTCTCACCATTTTTCTCAAATTGTCATTTTCTCTGAGACGCCTAAAACGATGTGTTACATCACAGGTGTACGATTGATCCATTTTTATTCTCCTCACTTATGATTGTTTCTATCATACCATCTATAGTATGCCTCCTTGATGTCACAACAGCCTTATATCCCATTTCCATCAAAACATCAGTGGTTATAGGCCCAATGGATACCAGTATTTTGTCATCCTCAATTTTAAAGTCATGACTCAATAAATACTCATGAAAATACTTGACGGACGAGCCACTTGTAAATGTGATATAGTCCACTTGACTCAATGTTTCTGCTGTGATTTCCATAGCGGTTGATGGACAAGTTCGATAGATTGGGATGTGAACAAAGTCACAAATTGAAGCAAAAGTATCCGATAATAAAGTTCTTATGTCTTCTGCTCCTGGAAGCAGTATTTTATCTTTCCTGCTGATCAATGGTTTCATCAATTTGACGATCCCTTCTTGAGTAAATTGCTCAGGAATGTAATCGGCTTTAATGCCATATCGAATCAAACTACTCGCAGTAGAGGTTCCTATTGCGAGAACTTTCAAATGTGAAAGTTGACGGGAATCCATGCCTCGTTCCTGTAAGGCCTTAAAAAACAACTTTACACCACTCGCACTCGTAAACCAAAGATGTGTAAAACTTTTTAATTGATCGAACTGGTTCAATAGTGGTCCTTGGTCGACCTCATAGAGTTCTATTGACGGGCTCTCAATTACCGTCGCACCGAGGTGACGTAATTTTTCTGAAAATGAACTCGCTAGAGCGCTGGCACGAGTCACTAAAATTTTCTTGCCAAAAAGAGGCCTTTTCTCAAACCAATTCAAATCTTTTCTAAGACTGATCACATCGCCCACTGCCAAGAAAGCAGGTGAAGCCACGCCGGAGATGCTGTCCGCGTCATCCATGGTCGTTTCGTAAACCATCTGGTTTCCAAGTGTGGCACTTGAGACAACAGCTATAGGAGTCTTGGGGTTTTTACCTTTGCCAATTAATTCGCTGCATATGTTCTTGAATTGACTTATGCTCATTAGAAAAACCAAAGTGCCCTCCAGTTTGGAGATTGTATCAAAATCAAGTCTCTTTTCTTCTGAATTGAAATGACCTGTAAAGACGTGAAATGATGCTGCAACATCCCTATGTGTAATAGGGATGCCGGCATATGCCAATCCGGATATTGGAGAGGTGATCCCTGGAACCACTTCAAATGGAATGCCCTTTGAATTTAAGTGTATGGCTTCCTCACCACCGCGTCCAAATACAAATGGGTCACCGCCTTTTAATCGGACGATTCTCTTGTGTGATTTCGCTAATTTTTCAAGTGTTCTATTGATCTCTTCCTGGGTCATTGCGTGGTCGGATGCCGCTTTGCCAACGTAAATTTTCACTGCATGCTCAGGCACATATTTGAGAAATGCTGGTGCAGCCAGTCTATCATATACAACCGCATCACATGACTTGAGCCTATCGACAGCTTTGATGGTGATCAGACCTTCATCACCAGGACCTGCACCAACCAATGAAATCATAACATCCGAAAACATTTTCTTCAATGTATCTTCCGCGGCTTTCTTTCCTAATTCCTCAGCATGATCCCGATCATCCACAAATTCTGTTTTATACAATTCAAGGCCCTCCGCATCTCCAAAAACGGTCATAAGTTTCAATTGACGTCCATTCAAGGTCGCATATGCACCAATAGGTATGTGACAACTGCCTTCTATAGCTTCCAAAAATGCCCTTTCAGCACGAACACAAACTTCTGATACTTCGTCGCAAATTGAGTTCAATAACATCTTGACATGATTGTCGTTCGTTCTGTATTGAAGCCCGAGTGCACCTTGTGCAGGTGCGGGAACTATTAAATCAACATCCAGATATTGCGTGATTTTTTCTTTGATCCCCAACCTGTGCATACCTGCAGCAGCAAGGATTACACCATCAAGCGATTCTTTTGTGATTTTATTGATTCGAGTTTCCACATTGCCTCTAATTGGAACTGGCACAATATCTGGTCTGATTCGCATAAGCTGATACAGCCGACGTTTGCTACCGGTACCAATTCTCGCCCCAGCCGGCAGGTCATCCAATGTTTTGAACCCCTCCCTGAGTACCAAAACATCTCTTGCATCTTCACGTACCGGTACGGAAGCGAGAGATAACTCCGGCTCAAAATGACTAGGCAAATCCTTAAGACTATGGACTGCAAAGTCAATATCACCTGTTTTTAATTGGTCTTCAATTGCACGTGTAAACAACCCTTTATCACCAATTTTATCCAGTGGAGTCGTTTGAATCTGATCCCCTTTAGTAATGATCACTTTTAAAACAAACTCGTGATCCTCCCATTTTTCCTGTAGCTTGCTGATGACCCATTCGGTTTGAGTGACCGCCAAACGACTTCCTCTTGTACCCACGATTATCTGACGCATATTTTATTCCTTTCTCAAACTTTCAATAAGCGTTTCATAAGGCATATGCATCTTTTTTGCCTCATTTGTTTGAATTGAAATTTTTTTGATCTCCGTTTCCATTTCATTGAGCACTGGTTTTAGCTCGCTGATGATATGCCGAGCCACATAAGGTGAACGGTTTTTTCCTGATGCTGCCACAACATAATCGTCATGAGTGATCAAACACATATCCGAAAAAAGGCCTTCACTTCCATCATCGGTACGGTTATAAAGTTTATGACACGTCTCACATATTTCCGTGATTTGTTGGTTCACTGAACTATTATCGGTAGAGATGATTACGAGATGATGTTCCATGAAAATTTTCTTATATCTCTCATAAAAATCAGAAAAACACATCACGTAATCCGCACCGCGTTCAATATCCGGGTCAACTGTTGTAACCTTCGCGAAACTGCTTTCATAGTTAACTTTTTTTCTTGTACCGATCAAGCCGTTTCCTACAATCAACACTTTCAACTTATTGGTGTTCAGTGCAATCGGCTTGATCGTGTATGCCTTATCACTCATATTGATACAACTCCTTGAGCATTTTTATATACGCTGTGCGCTTATCTTGATCATATATGTTTTTCAGTTGTTCAATCGGTGGTTTTACCATTTTTTTAAGTGACGATTCAATAAGTCGTTCAATTCTAAGCAGATTTCGTTCATCGGATGCGAGGTTCTTTCTTTTTATTGAAAGCATTGTTTCTTGTGTCAATTTCTGAATGGTTGTTTGCCATTCCCTTATGACATCGTCGACTCCGATAGATTCAACCCAAGTAATATACTGCTCTACACGTTCCACCATCATGCTTTCTATTGTTTTTCCTAGGGACTCTCTTTTCTTATAATTGGATTCAGAGATGTCTTTCAAGTGATCGACGTGCCATATGGTCAGATCTTCAATTTCAGATATGGAACTTTCTATATCTCTAGGCATCGCAAGGTCGATCCATAGTGCGCCACTTTTATACCCTATAAGATCGCTTTTTCTGATCACAGTGTGTGGGGCCGCTGTTGAACTGATCACAAGATCACTATCCGAGATGCAATGGTACCTGGCTTCAAATGTCTCTATCCTTACTTTGGGGTGATTTAAGATTTCTTCAGAAAGCTTCTCTGGTGATCGAATAGAAACGACTATTTGTTGAACAGGTGACTCAAGCAAATGTTTTATTGCCAATCCCCCCATTTTTCCAAGTCCAATCATCGCCACTTTATGATCTGCTGTCAAATATCCAGCTTCATAGGCTTTTTTGGTTGCTATATAGCTTAAAGAAAGTGGGTTTTCTGAAAATTTCAATGAAGTTCTCACCATTTTTGAAAATGAAATGGATTCTCTGAACAATTTGTTCAACAATTTTCCAGCAAAACCTTCTTCTGTAGCGGATGCAATCGCATTCTTGACCTGTCCCAGAATCTGATCTTCTCCAAGAACCGCGGAATCGAGCCCGCAAGCCACTTTAAACAAATGATTGACCGCATCGGTTTGTGTTTTATGATAGATTATATCCAGTTGATGGTCAAAGAGCTTACCGATATAGACCATTAAATCATGACTTACTTTTGAGTAATCGCTCATGGCACAGACAAAATAGATTTCAAATCTGCCGCAAGTTGCAATAATAGTGAATTCTTCTATCCCGTCCCAAAACCTCAAATCATCCTTGATTTGATCTAACGTGTTTTGATGTGATAAAAGTTCACGTTGTTCCACCGATGCTGTGTCATGATTTACTCCCAAAACCCCGATTTTCATAAGCCCTCCCAAAGCAATTTCGTGTCTATACCGAATTTTTCTGAGACTCTGATCAATAATGGTCTCTCCAATGATGCTTGCCGCATCACTTCTTGTTGTGACATGATGTCATGTGTCTTACCATTTGCTATGATACGTCCTTGATGCATGACATAAATGAGATCACATAGTTCATAAATCAAATCCATATTATGACTTGAGACCACTACACTTCGACCTTCCATAGCCAACTTCTTTATCAAGTAAACCATGTCTTTTTTCATTTTGGGATCGAGCCCCGTCTCAGGTTCATCCAGTAGTATCGTTTCACACTCCAGTGCAAGAATTCCAGCTATAGCAACTCGCTTTTTTTGACCAAAACTCAAATATTGAATAGGCGTTGTTTCAAACGCATCCGCTCCCACCAAATTTATGCATCTTTCAGTGCGCTTATCGACGACTGCTTTAGGGAGTCCCAAGTTTTTCGGTCCCATTGATACATCATCATGAATCGACGTATGAAAGAGTTGACGTTCCGGATCTTGTAGGACCATATTGACCTTTTGCCTATGACTGATCAAACCGCTTCTGCTGTAATCCATTTTCTCCCCATTGAGTCTCACTTCTCCTCGTTGAGGTTTGTGTAGCCCCAAAAGGCATTTGAACAATGTCGACTTTCCTGCGCCATTTTCACCTATAACGCCGACAACAAGGCCTTTCTCAGTGGAAAAATCAATGTTTTCAATGCCTTGATTACTATATTCATACTTAAATGTCAGCTGATTGCATTTAATCATATTCAACTCCTGATATCGTGATAAAATCTTATTCTCATTGCAGATTCCATCTCATCCATCCTACTCAAAACACGCATAAACAACATGGATGACATCTGCACAACACTTAGAAAAGCAGTTTTCGGTTTAATGAAACCATATCTGAGCTGCTGTGAAAGAATCATGTCAAGCGACTCTTCAATGATGACAAAAAGCATTCTGTAGCTGAGTCCAAACAATTGTACAAAAGCACTTGGCATACGCAACATAACCATCCAGTCGATGATTCTATTCATCGGAATCGTCAGCGAAAGACTGAACATAAGCGCAAATGATGAGACTGATCTCAAAAATACACTTAAAGCAAAAAGCATTCGTTCAGATGACATGCTCTGAGTGATGTCGAACGCAATCATCAGAGCTGTGATCCCTGTAAAAACAACTGGTACCATCATCAACTTTACTAATGTGATGACCCTGATTCTCGTAAGACTAAAAATCATTGCAAATGCGACAGCCAAATTGACAAAATATAAAACCCAAAAATCCACAAGGATACTGACAACCAAAACAATTAATGTCATGGTGATCCGAGTCCCTGTAAAGACATGATTGTATTTACTTTGGTATGCTATGGCATCGACATGAATCACGCTTTTTTCTCCTTAAGTGTTCCGAGGTAGTACCCTATGATCAAAGCGCCAAATACAGCAAAAAGAGTAAATAATAAACTCTCAATTTCTCCACTCGGAGGTTCCCACAGAGGTTCGAACCATGGTTCATAATTTGGATTGATTTCAGATACCATACTCTCGGCATTACTATCCGAACCACTATACTCGGCTGATGGGTTGAGAACCAGAGGTACGATTATAAGCAACGCAAAAATGATCAGCAGGACTATATTTTGTTTTTTCATCTTTGTCCTCCTGCCAGCCTCAGAAATCGATTGTCCTGACTCAATAGGTTGTAAACCACAACGGTCAGCAACCCTTCCGCTATTGAAATCGGCAATTGGGTAAACATGAATACACCTAAAAATTTCGTGGTCGCATAAAGGAAATTACCGTTTGCAAAGGCACCTCCAAGCTGTATGCTCGTCACTAAATAAGTGCTTAAGCTTCCAATCATCGCTGCAGCAAACACACTCACTTTTGTGTTGATATTCATTTTTCTCATGATTTTATAGATTCCGCATGCAACAAAAGGTCCTACTACCGCCATAGAAAAAGCATTTGCTCCCAAAGTAGTAATGCCTCCATGCGCTATAAGGAGCGCTTGTAAAATAAGCACAATAGTACCAATCGCAACCATAGGCAGTGGTCCAAGAAGAATCGCACCAAGACCCATTCCCGTCGGATGTGAACTGCTTCCAATGATTGAAGGAATTTTCAGGGCAGATAAGGTGAAGGCAAATGCCGCCATCAAGGCAAAGACCAGTTTAGTCGAGGCATCCTCACGAAATTGTCGGTTTAATTCAAAAATACTCCAGATTAAAAAAGGGGTAAAGACCAGCGTCCAAAAGAATGCCCAAGTTTGAGGCAAAAAACCTTCACCAATGTGCATGGCATAGGTCAATTGTCCATACCCAAGTATTGAATTAATCATATTCCCCCCCATTTTCCATTGTTGTATTTAATAATGTTCGAAGCATTTCAATATCCGCTACAAAATCTGCATCAAAAGATGTATCCAATGAGAGGACAAGTCCTTTAATCTTTGAATTTTGAATCGCTTCCAAATTGGATTCGTAAGCACTCCCTTCACCACTGTTTTTAAAAATGAAATGCGTTATCCCATAAGTGGCAAACAAAGATAGATTCAATTGAAGTGGATAGGGGGCCTTTATAGCGATGATATTCCCTAAAGGTACATCAATCTCTTCACAGAGCTTCAGTGAATACACGCTCGGCATGATTCTAAAAAAACACTTTTCCTTGGGAAACACCTCATAAAAGGCTTTGATATGTTTTGTTCCTGTGATCAAATACTTGTCGTCAGGCTTTTGTTGATCCTTTAAAGTACTTATGATTTCTTCCACGGTCTTATATGAATTTAAGTTTTGTACCATTGATGTCTCAGTGACAATTGCAGGTCTTTCATATCGTATATATTTTATTGCCGCTTTTTCACAGGCAGATTTAGCTACTTTTTTAATTTCAAGTGCATGCGGATGGGTCGCATCTATAACACGATCTATTTGTTCAGCTCTGATATGACTATACAATGACGCTTCAGTAAATTGTCTTACAATGCAATGAGTATCCACATCCTCATACGTCTTTTTGCCAAGATCCGTCGCAACAGAAAGCTGATGCGACAAACCCATTTCGTTCATTAATGCGCTTATTTTTTTTCCTTCATGTGTCCCGCCAAGAATCAGAATCATAGCTCATAACCCCTGGGTGTGACCATAAGATTCCCGATCATTCTCGTTCCTTTGTTTCCAACAATAACGATTGTAGTCATGTCAATCAAGTCATAATTCACTTCATCGATCTTATAAATATGCGTCTCTTCTTCATCTCGACCTGCATCTTTAGCGAGTCCGACTAAAATGTCATCCCCTTGAATCTCTGAAATCATATTGATCGCTTGTTTGATATAATCTGGTCTCCCATGGCTTTTGGGATTGTAAAAACATATGACAAAGTCTGATGTCGCAACGGCTTTGACTCGGTTCATAATTTTATCGATAGGTGTCATCAAATCACTCAAGCTTATATGGCAGTAATCATGCATGAGTGGCGCTCCAAGGATTGCCGCGCCGGCACTCGATGCGGTCACACCAGGCACTACTTCCACATGATCTTGACCATCACTCAATTCCAGAACAAGCCCCGCCATACCATAGACACCTGCATCACCACTACTGATCACTGCGACTGTTTTACCTTTTCTAGAATATTCTATGGCTTTTTTACACCTTTCAACTTCACCGCGCATGCCATTACTTTCCACAATTTGAGTGGTCAGCAATGACTCTATCAATTTGATGTACACCTTATATCCAACAACAACATCGACCTCTTTAATTATTTTTTTTGCTCGATGTGTCATATGTTCAGCATTTCCAGGTCCAATACCCACAACATAAATCATTTCTTCATCCTCCCAAATGCAAATGTGCAACCTGTCTTTTTGTAAACAGTCTGTGCCAGATGATCCTCAGAGATGACCATGGCACTTGGTCCAGCGACAGCAGATACACCGACCTGTTTTTTAACAAAATCGGACCCTTCATATTGTGCTTCATAGGCTTTTAATATATTGACATCATGACAAATAAAACTCGCTTGAAGCCATTCACTTGTCTCAATCAAGCAAGGCTCCTTCGACTTGATTGAAATCGAACTTATGATCCCAACAGACTCTATAGAAAATCCACTTTCATCAAGAGCCTCATGTAATCCAGATTTATAGGTATGGAAATCGAATCCTTTTTTACACCCCGTACCCACAACCAAAGTTTTGCTGTAAAAGACATGATCCATTCTTCGATTACCGATCCAAGTCTCCGGCTTTCTCAGCGCAATACCAACACATACCATTCCAGCATCTCCATGATTCCCTTCAAGTTCAATTGTGCCTTCGCTTGTCAAAAGAGGATCAAATTCTATCCTTAGTTGCCCGCCATTGGCGATATGCATGTTGATTTTTTTTATATTTTCACGATTAGGCTCTATAGGCACGTTGTATCGTTTTAAAATTTCCTCAATGCCCATAAGACCACGAATATCGGTCGCAGTGGTGATTACCGGTTCAGCATGATATCCATGATGCTTCAAAAGTGAAGACATCCACTTCGCAGATAGGTTTGCGCCACCGAGATGTCCGGACAAAAGACTTATGATATAGAATCCTTGGTCGTCAATGACAATCACAGGAGGGTCGCAGACTTTATCTTTGATGAATGGAGCTATCGATCTGACGGCGATTCCTGTCGCTCCAATAAAAAGCAATCCTTCTGAATGTGTTGAACCATTCAAATCAAACGCATCCTCAACGAAGCTCTCAAGACTGACATGTACATTTTTATCGTACTCTTGATGAACATTGAGTTCTTGTTTGAGACAGTTTGCGATCGCCTTTCCAGAATGCGTAAAACTCACAACATGCCATTTCTTGCCTTTAATTTCTGAATTCATGCTTAAAATCCTTATCATACAACTTGGAATTATTGAAATCCATACCCAGGCAGTTCCCTACAATAATAAGAGCTGTTTTGCTGATACCAGCTTCTTCAGCCAACTCAGCAATGTTTGTAAGTGTTCCCCTAAGAATTTTTTCCTCTGGCCAAGTGGCTTTATAAACCATTGCCGCAGGTGTATCAAGTGCATAGCCTCCCTCATGGAGCGCTTCAACAACCTCTTTCACCATACCTGAAGATAAAAAGATGGCCATTGATGTCTGATGTTTCGCAAATGAAGTTATGCTCTCTTTGGAAGGGACCGGGGTTCTTCCTTCCATTCGTGTTATAATCAGACTTTGGGAAATTTCAGGCACAGTGTATTCAATTTTAAGTGATGAAGCGGCCCCTAAGAAACTGCTGACTCCAGGAATCAATTCAAACTCGATTCTCAAATCATTCAATTTTTCAATTTGTTCTCTCAACGACCCAAATATTGAAAAGTCTCCCGTGTGCAACCTGACGACGGTTTTATGTTCTATTATACTTTTGTGACAGACTTCTATGATTTCTTCCAGATTCATCGAAGCGCTGTCATAGATTTGACACGCCTCTTTACAGGCATCCAACAGTGCCGGATTGACCAAAGAACCTGCGTAAATTACCACATCCGCGCTACTTAGTGCCTTATGCCCTTTGATTGTCAATAATTCAGGATCCCCTGGGCCTGCTCCTACAAATATCACCTTCATTTTTACGCTCCTTTATGGATGAGAATTGTTGTGAAATAACTCAAATCCTCTTGATCGACTTGTTCAATATCTGAAAAAACGACTGCATTTGGTTTCCCATAATTAGAAACTATCAATGCCTTAGATGACAAACCATGTTTTATAATCAATTGTTTTACCCTTTCAAATGACTTATAGACCTTCATAAGCACCAGCGAGTCACGACTGGTGAGATGTGTCTCCAGCTGCTTCAAATCTCCAACACAAGGGTAAATGACAAGTGGTGTGTCGCCCTCCGTAAGTATTCTATTTTCACCAGATGCTATTGCAGTATAAGATGTGATCCCAGCTATTGTTGAAATCGGTATTTGATCAATCAATCGTTTGAGCAAATACCCATAAGTGCTATAAAGCATAGGATCGCCTAAAGTCAAGAAACCGACATTGGACCCCTCTAAAACCAAAGAAGATATTTCATCTGCAATTGCATTGATAGACTCCGACATAACCACTGCATCATTCGTCATAGGGAACTCACGTTTGATTATTTTTATGTTTAGGGGAACATAGCTTTCAGCGATTGCCAGCGCCTCACTTGCACCACCTTTTTTTCCAGTTGGGACAACCAATATATCAAGCGCTTCCAACGCTTTAATCGCTTTGACTGTAATCAGTTCCGGGTCGCCTGGACCTACACCGATTCCAATGAATTTAGCCATTCGCACCTCCAAATTTGCATTTTATGACAGTACATGGATTCAGAGGTTTAAAGTAATGGTATCCTCCAAGTTTATCCAACCTACTGACGTTCAACTGACTCGCTTCTATGTCTCTATAGCGATGTTCGGGAGTCGTAATGTATTTAAATATTTCTGTGATGGTTTCTATAGTGATTAGTGAAAACACCAAAATTGTTCCATCTTTCATATGTTTGGATTCAAGCCAGTTCATCAGCTCAACAAAACGTTTGCCGGTACCACCAATATAAATGCGGTCAAATTTGACTTCCTGGTCTAATAACATCATAGGAGCTTCACCATGAATCACATCAATCTCAACGTCATGTTTTTCAGCGTTGGCTTGGATCAAATTACAGCCCGATGCTGTTTTTTCAATCGCTGACAAATGAATCCCGGGATATTGCTTTTTCATCTGGACACTTACCGAACCAGTCCCTGCGCCGATCTCCAGAACATTTTGACCATCTTCCAGTGCCATATAACTGACAATGGTGTTTCGTACTTCCATTTTGGTCATCGGATTCTCACCGCGAATAAAGGCATCATCTTTCATACTCTATCACCACCACATTCATCGCATATTCTTTTAATGGCACACTATCCGCCTTACAAACAGTCATAATTTCATCAGGATAAGATAATCTTTCCCCAATATACATGGTTGGATTATCCCCATTTTTAATGATTGCCTCAGCTATAGCAATCGGTGTCCATTTATTGTCTGTCAGTATACAGAGGCGTTTCATTCCCGACCAAAGTTTGAAGTCGGGTTCTCGACCATGTACACTGGTCATAAAAACATCCTGCATCGGCCTATTGATAAGATTGAACATATATTGCGCACTACTCAACCCTAGTGTAACTTCAATCTTTTCACCTGGAAAATGCCGTTTGATCCAATCGCCCACACCATAAAAGTTGGGATCTCCAGATGCTAAAACGGTTGGAATTTCATGTTGATCAAGCAAAACTTGGATCAGATCCGCCAATACATCGAGAGTTCCATCATAGGGATGCCACTTCAGTAGTTCAAAGCCACGCCCCCTAATCGCCAACGCTTTTTCTACAATTGTCAATTGTCTACGAGTGCCAATCAAATGCTTAGCCTGAAGTATGATGTCGATACTTTCTATAGTAAGAAGTTCTGGACTTCCGGGTCCAATACCGAGTACATGAATCATTGGTTTGCCTCCTCAGTCTCTACGTCAGTCATGGCTAAAAGTCTTCCTTTCATATCGTATAAAACGATTTCAATATCATGCATAAAATCCAGATGACTTATACACTTCTTCTTGGCTTCACATGCTATAGTCATAAAAACACCCTTATATGGTGTTTCATATAAAATATCCGACATTTCATCCGTTGTATTGGCATGATATACAGCTTCAATCAGCTCATATGGCGCTTTCATCAACGCCAAATGCGCCGCAGCAATATGCGCTTTTCCATCTGCAACTTTGCTGTGTGTATTGAAAATACCACCTGCCACTTTAATCAACTTTCCAATATGACCAACAATCATCAACTTTTCAAATCCGATTTTTTCTGCTGCACGAATTGAAAATCCGACAAAATTGCTCATATGTACAACAGTATTGCCGTCAGCACCAAATTGCGACTGTGCGAATTTCTCACCATGCATTCCGGGAACCAAGTACAACTGGCGAACGCCCAAAGCGTATTTTTGCTTGAGTTCCAAATAAATGGAATCCTTAAATGCATCTTCACTCATTGGTCTGACAATACCTGATGTTCCAATGATTGATATCCCACCCAGGATTCCCAGTCTTCCATTGAATGTCTTCTTTGCGATTTCACGTCCTCTTGGAACCACAATTTTTATTTCCACGCCTTCATTTTCTGAAATAAACGGACTGACATTGTCGCGAATCATCATAAGTGGTGTTGGATTGATTGCCCAGGACCCCACAGGCGTTTGAAGCCCTTCTCGAGTTACTGTTCCAACACCTTCTCCACCTATAATCTCTATTGCTCCAGGTTTTTGGGTCATGCGAACTGTTGCATGAATCTCCAATCCATGTGTTACATCTTGATCGTCTCCGGAGTCCTTTGTCACAACGGCAGTCACACTATCATCTGGATTCCAACGCACTTGGTCAACAGGAATAATCATGTTGAAGCCGTTAGGAAGAACAATGGACTGTTCTTCAAGACCGTGTGCATCGGCTTTCTCCATCAGAATCCTAATCGCTGCTGTCGCAGCAGCAGTTGCACAACTTCCAGTTGTATAACCAGTGCGAAGCAATTCTCCATGATCTGATAGTATACTTTGATTGATCATGTCAACTCCTGCCCACAGTTTCATAAAGAAGCGCATTGATAATAGCTGCGGCTATATTGCTACCACCTTTTCTACCCAACGCCGTAATACAAGATATTTCACTTTCATAAAGTGCCTGCTTGGACTCCACTGCACCAACGAAACCTACAGGTACCCCGACAACGCCAATCAGAGTATCTCCTAACTGTTCTATGCTCTCAAGCAATTGAAATATCGCGGTCGGTGCGTTGCCAAAGACAAAGATTTTCTCACCGGGTTCCTCCATAGCAAGTCTGATTGCCGCCATGGATCTTGTGATTTGCAATGATTCAGCCAATTCTTTGGATCTTGAATCTGAGACAAAACATTTTATTTGCCATGGACATTTTGAAAATGAAGCTTTGTTGATTCCCGATAAAACCATGTTCGTATCCGTATAGATTGTCACTTCACGAGTACAGGCCTTTTGAAATTTTTCTATAAATCCTTGTTTTATTTTCAAATTTTGAAGATAATCAAAATCCGCCGAAGTGTGAATCACTCTTTTGAATATCGCTTTTTCAACTGTGTCCTCAGTCGCAAATGACCATCCGTTTTCAGATATGATCTCTTCGATTATTTCAAAACTCTTGATTTCTATTCCCATCGGATTCTTGTTGTAAATCATGAGCGCCCTAACCTTTCTAAAATCACTTCAACCAACTGATCATCAAATCCGATATTATCAAGAAATTGAATTTCAAGATTTGGATGTCTTTCCAATATTTTAGTGATTTCCATTGGAATATCTTCTCTTATGTGATTGCCATTGAACAAGAAGAAAGGGAATGCAATAATTTTGTTTATTCCTTCAGCTACCAACAGTTCAATCGCACTATCGAGTGAAGGTTCCATCAACTGAAGATAACACTTTTCATATCGCATTTCAGAATCCTTATGCCTGAGTGCTTTCATATACTGTTCCATTATTAGATCAGTTTCTTTGACCTTGCTGCCATGAGCGATTATTAATATAGCTTCTTTTTTCATACTCCACCTCACAAATTAAAATAAAAAAAACACAACCCGATGGTTGTGTTTTGGCTATACATGAATCATGCATACTCAATTGAACTTCCCACCGAAATTCTTTTGTTACTCGAGTTACGGCAGGTCTCCTGGCTTGGATATCATTCTACTTTCTCGCCTTCCCATTGAACAGTGGCATTTTGAGATTTCGTACATCCTTACAGTAGCGGGGGCTGCTGAGGCATTAAACCTCATTCCCTTTTAACCTTTTGTGTGAACAAAAGGACCGATAACTTAATATTCAATTATGATACCATGATAACATAGGAAAATTGAAAAGAAAAGCCCATTGTTAATTTCGTATCATTTAAAATAAAAGGGGACAGGTCCAAATTGGTACCTAGCAAAACTAGGTACCAATTTGGACCTGTCCCCTTTTGGAATTTTATTCTATCTCAAGGCCATAGCCTAATGGAAACAGAATTTCTGCTTCGCGATCTGAATCCTTGAAGGTGATATCAAACCCACTGGTTTCCTTTGGCCAAGTAATCGGCAGCTTTCCAGTGAATGGTACTTTCCCGTATAGCACATCGGTGATGCCCAGTGCTTCAGTACCAGGTAAAAAGCTCATGACCAGAGCATCCCAATCGTTCAAATGTTCTTCGATCTCAAGAGGTCTACCCGCGACAATCAGTGTCACCACAGGCTTTCCATAGGTCTTCGCCAGTTCAGCTGCTTCCAGATTCCCATCGAGTGACAGTGGACCGCTAAGTGATGCATCATCCGTATCACCAAACATCTCTGCATAGGGTTTTTCACCGATCACGAGAACGATCACGTCGGCATCCATAGGACTGTCGACCACAGAATTACTCGTCTGCCTAAATGCATCCAAAATACTGTCTCCCCATAGGAATTGCTCCGTCATTGTGCCCTGCCACTCGAGAGTCCACCCACCGCTTTGAATACCGATATTGTCAGAAGCCGGTCCCATGACATAAATTCGTTGATCTTCCGTCAGTGGCAAAACGCCTTCATTCTTGAGGAGTACCTGTGATTTGGCGACGGCTTCTCTTGCGGTAGCAATCGCAAAATCCGACCCCAATTTATACTCAGATGTTTCTGCCTCGGCATCAAGTAGACCTGCCTTTCGTTTCATATCAAGAATCCTTGAAACAGCTTCATCGATTCTCTCTTCTGTGATTCTTCCATCACGTACAGCGTTGATCAGCGCATTATAGACTTCTTCGCCATTATAGGGTTGCATCAAAAGATCAATGCCAGCATTAACAGCCTTGACGACCTGATCCTCAAGAATTCCAGGGAGTGCATGGATGCCTTCCCAATCTGATATCACAACGCCATCAAAGTTCATCTCATCTCTAAGCACCGTCGTTAAAAGAGACTCATTGCCATGCATTTTTTCGCCACTTACACTGCTGAATGATACCATGATCGCATCCACACCAGCGTCTATGGCAGACTGATAAACAGGGCCGTAAACAGCCATCATCTCCTCGAGTGGCATGACCACATTGCCTCGATCGATTAGATTTTCACCTTCTCCGGTTCCGTACTCAACATAACCGTCTCCAATAAAATGTTTTGCTGTGGCAATGATTCCTGCCTCTCTGAGTCCTTCAATATATGAAGTGCCGAGTTTCGAAACGAGCTCGGGATCTTCACTATAACCTTCATAAGTTCTGCCCCATCTTTTGTCTCTGATCACTGATACGGCTGGTGCAAAATTCATGTGAGCGCCAATCACCTGCATCTCTTCAGCAGTTGCCTGCCCTATTTTATGAAGGAGTTCAGGATCGTTTGCC
>JAWSUW010000075.1:0-16868 GCA_033549245.1 Bacillota bacterium
ATTACTTTATTATACCATTTATGGGATTTTTTGTATCAATTTAACATCAGTCTTCACAATTGAATATATATTTTTTGAGCTGAATATTTATTCATACCATATCCTTTTTCGGAGCTTTCCCACGTACCAATGCGGCGTTAACGGCGGTAACTCGAAAATGGATATAGTGTTTTGAACTGTTGTAGGCATTGGAATAGATAATTGGATGAAAATGGTACACGGTACTAAGCGGCGGTAACGGCGGAAAAAGAACACTTATTCATGAGAAGGGGTAGATGATAGTAATGAGTGACTTAATAAATATTCAAAATTGACAATTCAAAGTTGACCAAAGATTTCATAATTATTTTGAGATCTTTATTTTATTGTTCAATTTGCAGAATATTCTTACAATACAAAGTGCTATACTAAAAATGATGGCAGCTGAATTTGATTATTCAGGCATATTTAGTGCATTTTGTGCAAAATGACTATAAAACCAATTCGCAAGAATTACAAAGACTATATTGATATACAACAAATCATTATTTTAAATGTGGGAGGATGAAATTCATGGAAAAAGAATCGAAAACTAAGACAGAAATCAGCAAAAAAGCCAGTTTTAAGAGCGTGAGGAAATTTGTAGGAAGTGTCTTTGTACTATTTCTTGCAGTAGCAGTCGCGTTTGGGTTGGGATTTTATACAGGTATCATTAAGCCGTGGGATAAGTTAGAACCATCAGCAATCACATTAGAAGACAAGATTTTGGAGAACAACTACACTCTGACGATTAGCACTATAGAGAAGATAATTCAACCAGCTAGTGATTTAATTACATCAAAATATAGATACAAAGATGCAGACACCTATGAAAACTTTAAAATAGTGTTTGGCAAAAAAGTTCCGTTTACTACTGATATGACGGTTTTTACATATGAAGGAGTTGTCAGTGTGGGGATTGATTTGTTAGATGTAGAATATGAAATTGACAATGAAAATCAGATTATAAGCATACTGATTCCTGAATTAAAGATATTATCTAATGAAATTGATGATTCTTCGTTTAAATATCCTTTTAAATCAGATTCCATATTCAATGCAACAGATATGAGCGATTTTACAGAACTAATGAGTACACTCAAGGAAAATAAGGAAAAAATTATTTTAAATGATAAAGAATTTATGGATTCTGCAAGAGAAAATGCCGAGGTTGTTTTAAGGGGATTTTTGACTGCATCAGACACTACAAAAGATTTTACTGTAATTTTCAAATAAAAGAAAAGAGGTATATTATGTCAGCAGGATTATTGTTTGTCATTATGCTAGCAGTTGGTGTTCTACTAACGTTTTTAGGAATTAAAGTGCCTGGTAAAACAAGAATTATTTTGATCATTATTGGAGCCATTGTGATGCTTATTGGTCTATTTGGTATTTTTACATCTTTGCTTTGAATTGCGTATTTACAAAATTGTAAATGTTCAAGAATGCAAGAGGAAAACTGTGAGTACAACATAAAAATGCGGCGGCAATGAAATCATCATTATTGTTGGACTGAAATATATTACAGAGAGTTTTGGAGGTGAAATCATCGAAACAATAAAGAAAGTTGGAAAAATCAATTACATTACGAATAAAAACAGTGGAAAAGGTTCTAGAATTATTAATGATTTTTTAGAACAGTTAGTTAATAAGTTTGCTAAACAATCAGTGAAGTATATGGATTTGGTTTCAAATGATATCCCATTTGCTTACAGAGAAAGACAGTTGCAAACTATTTTTGCTCCAGTTTTGAATGATATTTCTGATGGGTGTTTCAAAGTTGAATTATTTGTATCAAGAAATGATAGGAAACCAAGACATATTGATAAAGAGTTGCATGGGTGGGTTGATTATTGGTGTGGCTATCGAAATACAGACATTTTCATAGAACTTAAGCATGGTTTTGTCAATGAGCAAACAGGTAGGGTTCGTAAGGAGGTTCAGAGTAAGTGGAATGAAGCACTCAATCAAATTTCGACCATCAAGAAAGACGTGAAAGATTATTCAATCATTGGAACTAATGATCCTTTAAGGATTGCATTGATAATACTACCCATATACAAAACAATCAAAGATGGTGAAGTTGAAAAATATGCATCTAATGAAATGCTCACTAAAATTCAGATAGATGTTATGAAACATTTGACACCTTCACCAACCTGTAGTAGTCTTTGGATTTTGCATGAAGATTTAGAAAACAGGATGGAATATATCAAATCAACGGAGTCATATTCGGGAGTTTTATTTATGGCTTATGTAGAATAAATTACTGCCAATAATATACTTTGATAAAGAAAAATGCGAAAACAAGAAAAGGAAAGAGAAAAAATGATGAAATCACTTGGGATAGATGCTGCATGGACAAATAGACAACCTTCTGGTGTTTGTCTAATAAAAAGTGAAGATGGCAATCAATGCAAGATCATAAGATTAGGCAGATCCTATGCTGAATTTGAATCTGGAGACATTGAATGGAATCAGAAACTTGCTAATTCTACAACAAGTTTGAGTAAAATACTTACTACATGTTCTGAATTAGTTGCCCTTCCTGATTGTATTGCGGTGGATATGCCAATTTCTTCGTACCATATTAAGTCAAGAAGAGAATGTGAAACTGCTATATCAAAAGAATACGGAGGGAGAGGAGCTTCAACGCACAACCCAAATGAAGATAGACCAGGGTTGATTTCTGTTGAATTATTCAATTACATCATCAATAGTGGATATCTTTGGATGACGAACGGAATGGATCATAAAGAAAAAAGTCTTATTGAGGTTTACCCTCACACTGCAATAATTGAATATTTAGGGTTAGATTACAGATATGAATATAAAGTATCAAAGAAGAACAAATTCAAATCATGGGCTCTATTGTCACCATCTCAGAGACAGCAAAAATTAATTCAAAATTTGAATAATCTTGTTAGTCGACTTTCAATACGAGTTCCAAATATCTATGATTTCTTTATTGAATTGAATCTTGAAACCCATTACACACAAGCTCAACTGAAGGGTTACGAAGATGCAATAGATTCAGTGATTTGTGCTTTAATTGGAATAGATTATATTATGGGCAATATAATAGGATACGGAAATAATGAAGGTACGATTTGGGTGCCTCAAGTGAAACGGAGGTAAGAATTTAATATGAAAGTAAACGAATTTCCATATGAAGTTATTGAGGAACTTAAATACTATGTTTATCGATTGATTGATCCTCGAAATGGAGAAACTTTTTATGTCGGTAAAGGTTTTGGGAATAGAGTGTTTTCTCATATGAACTCTGTAAAAGAGGATATTGATTTAGACGAATTTTCAGATAAACTACAGACTATTAGAGCGATTCATCTTGCAGGACTGGATGTAATTCATGTGATTCATAGACATGGCATGGATGAAGCTACGTCATTAGCTGTTGAAGCAGCACTTATTGATGCTTATCCTAGCGCAACAAATATCATGGGTGGAACCCACAGCAACGATGTCGGACCAATGCATGCAATCGAAATCATAGACAAATATAAATCAGAGGAAATTGAATTTAGACATAAAGTTATTATGATCAATGTAAACAAGAGCAAAATAGAGCGAAAACTTTATGATGCAGTTAGGCATTCGTGGAAGCTAAATGTAAATAAGGCAAAGAACGCGGAATATGCGTTAGCAGTAACAAATGGAATTGTTGTGGGTGTTTTTAAACCGACTAAATGGCTGTCAACGACTTCAGCTAATTTTCCAGATTTATCAGAAGATGTTCCGAATAGATTTGGTTTTATTGGTGAGGAAGCATCTGAGGAAATTAAAAGTGTTTATATGAGACGAAGGGTACCAAATTCTTATAGGAAGAAAGGTGCTTCAAATCCAATCAGATATAATTATTAGGGCAATTTGCTAATAAGCAGTTATAGTGATGGAAGGAAAAGTTGCAAACTGTATATTTTCTAGATTTTAAACATTTCTGTACTTGAAACCAGAAAGGGAATATTTTGAATTACGCAATTTGAAGAGTTATTTTGGAATGTGCGATGCTACAATGATAACTAAAATGATGAGGATTTGTGAAACCAATCCAATACATTGAAATGATTCACAAAAAAAGTATCAAAATTGGAGGAAATATGAAACGATTATTTTTGTTGCTAAGTTTAGTTTTAGTTATGATGGTTACACAGGTTGCTTTTGCTCAAAGCGGCAGGGATTACACAGAAGAGGCAGACTTATTAAAAGAAATGGGATTGTTTTCGGGTACAAATGATGGTTATGAGTTAGAACGCGTACCAAGTAGAGTTGAAGGCGCAATAATGTTAATCAGATTGCTGGGCAAGGAAGAAGAGGCGAGATTACAGCAACTCAGCCATCCATTTAAAGATGTACCGGTTTGGGCAAATGCTTATATTGGTTATATGTATCAAAATGGACTCACAAAAGGTGTATCTGCTGACAAATTTGATTCAGTATCACCAATGAATGGAAATGCATATGCAACATTTGTATTAAGAGCATTGGGATATGATGATATAAAAGGAGACTTCAGTTGGAATACAGCTCTTGATTTTTCTGAGAAAAAAGGCATTATTTCAAGAGAAGAAAACATTACTATGTCTAGTTTATTTAATCGTAATGAAATGGTAGGTCTTTCATATAATGCATTGGATTCAAACATAAAAAATTTGCCGAAAACACTGGAAGAACAATTGATTGAAGCCGGCGTTATTCAACTGTCAATAGATCATGATATTGAAAATAAACAATCAGATGTAATTTTATTTAAAACTTCAGTGGATGAGAACACAGAAACAGGTAGCCATTATAGACATTTACTAATTGATTCAGAGTCATTGCCTGAATATGTTGCAGAATTTAGCTATATTTTTGCTAGTGGTTTTCCTAAACTAAACGATGAAATGTCAAAATATTTATTTCATGAATGGATTAGAAATGAAAAGGTTCAAAATCAATACTTAAATGAATATGATAAAGAAAACGGAACTGATATAGGATTTTATAAGAATGAACTGAATACATTAGAGTTCTTTAATTTAAATAAAGAAAGAGTTGCATATGCAACATTCATTTATATGGCCGATGGTCCTCAAGTTGCAGAAATTTTTGATGTGAAATCTCCTTTGAACCCTATTACTAAACCAATAGGATATGATAGTGCATTTGTTTCAACTGAGAATGTCGATTTGTCAGATGTGATTGAGTTTATTGGAACAGAGGGAGGACATTCTCCAGAAGTATCGATAATTATTGATAGAAATAAAGTTCAATCAAAGTATCCAAATGCAAGATATTATACGTTTGGAACGAGTGATTTAGTTATTGGTTCAGCACTCGAAAAATTTTTTTCAGTTCAAATAAAAGACATGTCCAATATAGATGTAAAATCTCTTGATCAAGATGTCATTATTGTAGGACCTACTATAATAAAGAGCGAGTATCATGTCGAGTTAAAATTATATGATGCACTAAAAAACGTGATTGCAACTAATTATGTCGAGTATGAAAATCTCAAATGGAATGATCCAAGATTTAAAAGATTAACTGCTTCAGTGGAACTTGGATATCGTATGAAATTTGAGGATTTTTACGTCGAAAAATATGTGGATGGTATAAAAGTAGGTAATTTAGATATAGGAACTTTATCTTGGGGAACACATGACAACTCAGATGGTGAGATATCTTTTTCAACTGGTCCTTTGTATTTCTCAGATGGTATTGAATATAAGCTTGTTAGCAACGTTCCAGAGTTAATTGTTGATTAGTTAGTATTTGATATAGAAGCAAAAGTGCTATTCCAAATCAATAAAGCCATTGAATGTGTTGATGACATTTAATGGCTTTTGTTTTGATTGATTCAACTGTAGGTACCACGTACCAGCTAGGTGGTTAAGGTGATATTAGAGCACTTGTTAGTGAGAATTTTGGAGCCTTCAGAAATAAAAAACGGTCTCGTTTCATACAAACCTTTAGTATAGCGAATTAATTGTCAGAAAATTCTGTCTTTATTTTTTTATTTTAATATGCTACTATAAATAGCAGACATATAATTAATTTTATATGTTTATAGAATCATTTGTTTGAATCATACTAATTTTTCTGAAGGGGGTAAATTATGAAACGGAATGTTAAAAAAGTTATTGTATTACTCTTGATTTTATCGCTTTTGGTACCGGGTTATGGCTTGGGGGCATACGCGGCATCGAAGCAAAATGTTCAGGAACCAAATGTAAATGAAGTCAATTCTTTAGAATTGATTTCTCACGAGTCGTTAAATTTGGAACTTCCACAAATATTGGGGGACTATGATTTTAATTCTGCGGAACGCGTAAAAGTTATCGTTGAATTAAAAGAAGAATCCATTATCGCTGCAAAGCATAATGGAAAAAGTCAAACAAAACAAAATTTAGAAAGAGTACGAAAAGATGTGATTGCAAAGATTAATCAGGTTGTTGTGGGTGCTAAAATTAGCAGAGAATACGACTACTTAGTATCTGGATTTTCAATTGAAGTTGAGTCAAAGGACTTGCCAAAATTAATCGTTATCAGCGGTATTAAGGCGATATATCCAAACGTTACATATACAACTGCAGAAGTAGGAGCGCCAAAGATTTTGTCTGATGAAAACATGAGTCCAGTGATGTTTGATAGTGCACCATTTATCGGCGCACCTGAAGCATGGGATCTTGGGTTCAAAGGTGAAGGAATAACAGTGGCTGTCATAGATACAGGCGTTGATTATAACCATCCAAGCCTAGCGCACGCCTTTGGGAGCTATAAAGGATATGACTTTTTTGATAACGACAATGATCCAATGGAAGTAGAAGGCGAATATCATGGGACACATGTGTCTGGAACGATTGCTGGTTATAATGAAGCAGATGGTTTTTCAGGAATTGCTCCTGAAGCGACTTTGCTGGGTTACAGGGTGTTAGGACCAGATGGTGGAACTTCTGAAGATGTTATCGCAGGTATTGAAAAAGCGGTCATGGATGGCGCAAATGTTATGAACTTATCTTTAGGTAATTCTTTGAATGCGCCAGATTATATGACCAGTATTGCACTTGACGAAGCAATGAAAGAGGGCGTTATCGTCGTTACATCAAATGGAAATTCAGGTCCAGATAACTGGACTGTTGGATCTCCTGGAACATCAAGAGAAGCAATTTCAGTTGGTGCTACGATGCAACCATATAAAACATATACATCAGAAATTACAGTTTCTGATGGTATCGATTATCCAACGGCAGTGATGGGATTTAATACAGAAGAAGCATTATACGCTCTTAATTCTGGAAGTTACGATATAGTATACGGTGAACTCGGCTATCCAGCGGATCTTGATTCAGCAGCAGTGTCTGGTAAAGCTGTATTAATCCAAAGAGGTGAACTCGCATTTGTTGATAAAGCTGAAAATGCAAAAAATGCAGGTGCAATTGCTGTTTTGATTTATGATCATACCTCTAATAATGTAATGCCAGATATTCCTGGTATGGCTGTTCCTACTTTCAAACTTACGAAAGAAGTTGGAGAGATGATGGCTGCAACATTATCGAAGAGTAAGACTGGTTTAACAATTGAATTTAATATTCAATTTGATAAAAATGTGGGTGAAACAATGGCTGATTTCTCTTCTAGAGGACCAGTTGTCAACACCTGGATGATTAAACCGGATTTAAGCGCACCAGGCGTGGATGTTGTTAGCAGTGTGCCAGGTGGTTATGCATCTTTGCAAGGCACAAGTATGGCGTCACCACATGTGGCTGGGGCAGCAGCATTAGTCTTACAAGCGCATCCAAATTATAGCCCAGAAGACGTCAAAGCAGCTCTTATGAATACTGCTGTTACTGTTTATGAGCCTTTATCGACCAATCCGTATCCGTTGAATTCTCAAGGTGCGGGAAGCATTCGTATCGTTGAAGCAATTGAGGCCGATGTACTTGTATCACCTGGTAGTAATTCGCTTGGCGTATTTTATCCAGGCGAGGAACCTAAAATTATTGAGAAGAGTTTTAGAGTTTCTAACGATTCTGTTACGCCAATTGAAGCATCAATCGCTGTAAGCTTTGAGGACAATTCACTTGGAGAAATTTATGAAGTGTCAAATTCAGTTCAAGTGGATGCCGAGTCATCAAGCGAATTTGTTCTTAAAATAACAATTGACCCTACAGATTTGGATCCAGGGTATTATGAAGGTGAAATTGTATTAAGTTATGATTCCCAATCCTTCAATATACCACTAATCTTTTTTATAGGAGAGCCTGATTATCCTATCATCTCTCATGCAGG
Source organism: Bacillota bacterium (assembly GCA_033549245.1). Classification (GTDB taxonomy): domain Bacteria; phylum Bacillota; class Clostridia; order Peptostreptococcales; family Acidaminobacteraceae; genus Fusibacter_D. Next base: position 8,311 of record JAWSUW010000075.1, read on the forward strand.
GCTTGATGTGGTCGACGGCGTGAATTACGTTTGGGGATTTGTACCAATGGGCGCTGATGAACTTGAAATTGCATTGTTTAAAGAAGTTAAAGGCGATCTGGTTTACGTAGGTACAACTCATTATTTTGAAAATGTTGCAGCTGATATTTTCGAATACGAGTGGGATGGCAAGTTAAATGGTTCTAAACTCAAACCAGGTAATTATTATATGGTTGCATTTGCAACAAAAAATGGTGCAACTGAGTATCTCATAGCCGCAAACTTTGTGACACCTACAACAAAAGGTAAAAAATAAGGTAGTAGTGACTTCAAGTTTATTGAATCATAAAAGCAAATATTTAAGTTAAGAGCCTAGGAGATTATCCTTGGCTCTTTTTAAATGATTCGAAGACTGTGTGTACCGCGTACTGATGCGGCGGTAATTCAAAAAAGGATATTGTGTTTTCAACCTTTGCATGCTTTGGAATTGTTATTTGGATGAAAATGGTATGAGGTATCAAGTGACAGGTGTGGATATGTTTCTACTTTCTGGCCATGCAGAAGCAGTCGTGAAGCTTGAAAGGACGAATCATACATCATAGGACTCGAATAAGTCATAAAAGGAAATCAGGGTGACAATCAAAGTCAATCAAAAGACGTTGATTGTCACCCCTTTATTTTTGGCATAGCAAAAATTACATTGACAACTTTACGATTTGAATCCAATTTGGAGTTTTGGGATTTTCATCTACTTAGGTCGTACAGACTCGATCACCTTTGCATCCACCCAGTAGATTTGATTGTTTCGGGTGAAGAATAGATACTTACCATCGTCCGATACCCATGGACAAAGTTCTGAACCGTATGTGTTGACTGATGAAGGTAGTTCGACAGGAGTACCCCACGTCCCGTCTATGCTCCTAAAACTCACGAAGAGGTTCGGCGGATCCGTAAAGGACGCTGTGCGGGCGAAGATAAGGTACGAACCATCTCTTGTTATGAACGGGCAAAACTCACGGCTGGGACTGTTAACAAGTTCGTCAAGTTTCGTAACCCTAGTGAACTGCCCGTTTTGCTGCTCGGCACAGTAGATATCGTTGGTTGCATCTGGATTTTCAAAATCACGGCCCGAGAAGTACAGGTATCCGTTGGATGTAAGCGACATCGTCCAGTGGACCTTCAACGAATTAACCGCATCTGGCAAAGCCGTCGGCGTTGACCAAGTACCATTGATCCTTTCAACGACATGGATATTCTCTTTTCCATCCACCATCAGGGAGAAGTACAGTTTCTTGCCATCTGCGGAAAAGGTAGGAGAATCGCCATATTCTGAGAAGGGTGCAGCTGCAGGTTTTGTCCAAACACCATTTTCCTGGTTCATGTAGTACAAATGGTAGGTCAAACCGTCCGATTCTATCGAAGACCAATAGACCTCTGTGCCATCTGGTGAGAACTGACATACGGAGTGTGTCTCCCCTGAAGGTGATAGGAGTAGTTCGGACGCAAATGGCGTAGGTTTCATCCCGGGTGGTTCTTGTCCTAAGTACGCACTGGCTAGATCCGATGTTGGTTTACTGCACGCTACGCTAGATAAACACAATCCGACTATTAGACACGTCAAAATGCTCGCTTTGCAAAACTTCAAGCTCATCAACTCCTTCATTTCTAATCCTTTTTTAAACATTACTGCTTCTAATGTTTTATAAATACAGTTTATACCTACTATATATAAAAGTAAAATATAAGGCGTATGATTACACCATATAATAGTTGCTTTTTTGAGGAAGATTGTGTGTACCACGTACCAAGCGGCAGATGTGGAAACAACTATGTACTGACCAGCCTTTTGCTCAAAATTAAAATTATATATAAATTGGTATTGAATGCCATAGGCATTCCTTTAATCCAGATGGTGTAAATGTTGAAGAGGTTATCGTTACCTTAGATTTAATTGTGGGCACTAAAATGGAACATGAGAAGGCCACAGAGTTAAGACTGTGCGTATCACGTACCACTCCGAATGTATTTCGAAAAATTGTTTTTGGTTTTGAATTGACATATATTCGATATTAAAATAAACTTATTTCGTGTACAAAAATAATATTGACAATAATGGAGGCACAAATGATACGGTTTATAAAAGGGAACATTCACTTGTTGGCAGTTTCATGGGGACATTTTGTTAACGATTTTTTTATGAGTTTGGTTCCTGTAACCATGTTTGCCTTTGCAACAGAATTGAAACTTAATGCAACTGAGATGTCAGCCATTCTTTTTGTCATTATGACAGCGGGAACTTTTTTTCAACCCATTGTGGGCATGTTAATTGACCGTGTTCAAAAAAGTATACTATTAATTTATGGCTTAATTGCCATTACAATAGGAATGAGTTTAAGTGGATTCATAACTAATTTCTATCTATTGGGTATTGTTGTAGGCATATCTGCTTTGGGTTCCTCCATCTATCATCCTTTGGGATCGACGATTACGATTCACAAAACGAATTTGTCCAGAGGAAAAAGTCTCTCCATATTTATGACTGTTGGTGGGTTTGCAGCAACGGCAGCACCACTCATAGCTATTCCTCTTGTTACACAGTATGGTTTGAAGTCACTCATTATTTTCATCATACCCGGTTTGCTTTCAGCTTTGTTTTTATACATGGCAAAGGTACAAGATGTTAAATGGACTGATGACAAGAAAGTTAAAATTGAGGGTCGAGGCGGGTGGAAAAGTCTATCCAAAAGTCAACAGTTTAATCTAAGTATCCCCATGATGATTTCAATCGTATTAAAAAGTTTATACAGTGCTGTTGTCCTTTTTGGTGTGATTATCATGAAAGATAAAGGTGTCAGTGTGGTTCAAGCGGGTTTAATACTTTCAGTATTCATGTTTTCAAGAGCAATTGCTACTTTGATTGGTGGCTTTGTGAGCGATTACATTGGCGAAAAGAAGACAATTTTATTTTTTAATGGGCTCACATTTTTAGGATTGCTCTTATTCGTTTATTCAAGTGGTATTTTAATGGCTATTGGGTTAGTGGTTTCTGGTTTTGCTTCTACTGGAGGGGCGGCTGCAGGCATAACCATTACTCATAGGATTGCACCAAATCATATGAATTATGCAACAGGACTTATAATGGGATTTTCTGCAACGATCAGTGCTGTTTTGATGTTAGGTTATGGTCGAATTGTCGATGTATTCGGTCAATCTTGGGCTTTGAATGTCCTTGTCATATTAATGGGTTTAATAGTTGTTTTAGCGGCTTTAATTCCTAAAGAATTTGAATCAAATACAAGTACGGTGGCGATTAATGAGATCGTTTGATGTTAAGCCTAAAAAAATGAAAAAACCACTATTTGCAGGTCCAGACTCTGCAAATAATGGTTTTTTTGCTATAAAAACAATTCAGGTTCATGTCTTACAGTCCCACAGTTGATGATGAGTCTTTCCGTCAGTTGAAGGATAAAGGGATGGTCCATAGATTTTGCGTTTACAGGGCACTTTCTTATGCAGCTGCAACACCTCACACATATTGAAGAGTCCACTTTGTGGCAATCGTTAAAATCAATTGCAGCCACAGGACAGTGAGAAGCACAGATTTTACACTGGGTACATTCTTCATTGGTAACAGGAGCGATAGGTTCTACTAAAGTTATTTCTTTATAGGGGAATTGACCTTTTACATGTAGCTTGGTCTCTTGGCCTATAGGTTCACTGATTAATTTTTCTTTAATGACTCGACCAAACTCATAGGCAACATTTAAATCGTCCTTATCAGGGCGGCCTGTGCCTACTTGATTAGTATAGGAGTGTTCACCGATGAATGCACCAGTTGCAAGACCTATAAAACCATTATCTTCAAGGCTATCCTTTAATTCGAGGAGGGCATCATCATAATTGCGATTGCCATAAACAACAACGAAAACCGCCTTAGTATGATTGCCCCTGATCTTCTTAAGAAAAGTTGTCAAAAAACTAGGAAGCCTACCAGCATAGACGGGTATTGCAAAAACGACAAGATCATCAGAGTCAAAAGATAGTACTTTTTCCCTTACTTTCGGCAGCGTGATATTGTATTCTACATATTCTGAAGCAATTCCACTGCCTATAGCTCTCACAATTTTTTGAGTGGTATCTGTTGCACTAAAATAGATTAAAGTAGCAGGTTTAGTCATATTGCCTCCCCATTCATGGTTATATACTTAATAATATAGTAGAGTGGCATGGTATTCAAGTCAAGTTTGTGGAACCACGTACCAATGCGGCGGTAACGGAGGTAACTCGAAAAAGTATATAGTGTTTTGAACACTTGTAGGCATTGAAATTGTTATTCGGTATCTATTCACTCGAATTTTAATTCAACTCAATGTTGCCAAAAGGCATTAAATTAATTTTATAAAAAATTGTTCTATTTATATTCTATGTAGAAACTAATTTCTTGCACGTTTCTATTGACCGAATCGGTTTATTGTGATATTCTTTACATATAAACCGATTCGGTCTATTAAATGGAGGGGGGTGAAGTTTGTGGAGAATTTTTTATCTCTACCTGATGACAAGCAAAAGAGAGTTAGAAATGCTGCTTTAAACCTATTCGGTAAGTACGGTTACCAAATGACTTCAATAAAGGATATTGCTGATGAAGCCGGAATTTCAAAATCCATGATATTCCACTATTTCGGTACAAAAAAGGACCTTTACCTCTATCTTGTCGACTACTGTTCAAAGGTTCTTACTGGTCCTTTGATAAACATATACAAAGATCTTCCAAGTGATTACTTCGAAAGAATGAAGGTGGCAACGGAAAAGCAGATGGGGTTGTTAAGGGAAGAGCCCTTCTTCATGACATTCTTAACAACAATGCTTCCAGAAAAAGATCCGGAGGTTGCTGAGGAGCTTAAGGTATATAGGGAACATGCCGCTTCTTTTCAAAAGAACTATGCCTTTAAGGACGTTGATCTGTCAAAGTTCAAGGATGGCGTTGACCCAGTGGTTGTACTGCGGATGATGGTGTGGATGGCGGAGGGTTTTTCCAAAGTAATTTCATTTGAAAATCAAGAAGCTTACCAGAAATGTGTGGATGAATTTACAGAGACCGTTGAACTTCTACGGAAAAATCTGTACAAGGAGGAATATTTATGAAAGATGCGGTAATTGAAATCAAGAATCTCAAGAAGTATTACGGCAAACAAAGAGGTATCGAAGATGTCAGTTTTTCTGTGATGGAAGGAGATATATTTGGATTCATCGGCCCAAACGGGGCAGGCAAGTCTACAACTATCCGGACGATTCTCGCCCTCCTTAAGCCCACATCTGGAAGTGCTACAATTTTTGATAAAGATTGTGTGGAGTATGCCTCGGAAATCGCAGGAGATATAGGGTATCTTGCCGGAGAACCTAGCTATTACGAAAATATGAAAGTGAAAGAATTTCTAAGTTATACTGCTGAGCTATATGGGAAAAAGAACAGTTCAAGACTGAAGGAGCTTGCTGAAAGACTACAACTTGATTTAAACCGTAAAATCGAAGACCTTTCCATGGGAAACAAAAAAAAGGTTGGGATTATTTCCGCCCTTCTCCATTCTCCAAAGCTTCTTATTTTGGATGAACCTACAAGCGGACTGGATCCACTGATGCAACAGATATTTTTTGATATTCTAAAAGAAGAAAATAGAAAAGGAACAACTATACTATTTTCATCACATGTTCTTAGTGAGGTGCAAAAGTTGTGCAACAAGGTTGCAATCATTAAGGATGGAACTATCATTAGCATTCAAAATATCACTGAGCTAAGAAATAATGGATATAAGAAAGTGTCCATTATTACAGACACTGCACTCAGGGAAGAAGACTTTATGATGAATGGAGTTGCGGACCTATCAATTAGGGACTGCTCAGCCGGCTTTATCTATAGGGGGTCTGTAAAAGATCTTCTTCAAAAGATTGACTCATTCCAGGTTAGGGATGTGTTTATAGAAGAGCCCACTCTGGAGGAAATCTTCCTCCACTACTACCAGTAGACAAGGAGGTGTGTATCATGGTTGTTTTTAAGTACGAATTAAAACAAATGAAAACCCTGCTTACTGCCTGGTCCGTGACGGTAGCAGTCCTGGCATTTTTACTGATACCTGTGTTCACGGATATTGGGAATAGTGTTGCTGTCAATCCACAACAACTAGAACAGATGGTTTCAGACAATCAGTTTCTTCAAGCCGTTGGAATGAGTGCACAGTTTCTTTCTGAACCCATTGGGATGTTCGGATTTGTAAATGCTTGGTTCTTTACACTTGCAACATCAGTTTTAGCCATTTATATAGGCTTATTCGTAAATACCAAGGATTTTACTGGCAAATCTGTTGATTTCATTTACACCAAGCCGTTTAATCGGGGAAAGGTATTCCTGTCAAAACTACTTGCTGCTTCGGTGGCAGTGTTTACGGTTGGGATTGTATATCTTGCATCTTCTTATGCAGTTCTTAGAATCAACCTTCCGCAAGGGTTTGATATGAGGATGTTTTTGCATCTTGGTTTTTCCCTCATAATGCTACAAGCAATATACCTGGCTCTAGGAATAATCGTGGGAGTGATTTGGCCAAAAAACAGAAGACCACTATTATTGGCGGTTACTGTTGTGTTTTTTACAGTAGTAATAGGTACATTTGCTGCAACTGTGGGAATAGACTGGCTGTTGTTCCTATCACCTCCAAAATTCTTCGGTGGATCTGTCATAGCAAGCACGGGAGGATATGATATGAGATTTGTATACTGGCTCGTTTTCCTTGTAATTGTGTTTATCACCTCAGGATATTTCATTTTCAGGAAAAAAGACCTTATTACTGTGTAAAGGGAGGTGTTTTAATTGAAATTAATAATCTTAAAAGAATTAAGACTTCAAAGAAAACTTCTTGTGATTTGGTCTTTTATTCTTTTCCTTACAGCTGCCTTTGGAGGTATCGAGTTTAAGGGGCTTCAAAATCAGATGGATATGCTTGAAAGCACTGTTGCAGATTTCCCTAGAATTGTTAAGATTCTATTTGGAGTGGAAGCATTTCCTATCAGTACACCTCTTGGAGGTTATGCCAGCATGTTTTACTGGTATCAGCTGGTGTTATTCGCATTGGCAATCTACATTGGATTCTATATTATTTCGAGGGACGAAAAGGAAAACTATGTCGATTTTATTTACACGAAGCCTTATGATAGAAAGAAAATATTCCTTTCCAAAGGGATAGTGGTTTTAATAATAAATGCTATTTTAGCTTTATTGACAGCTGTAGGAACCATTTTATTTCTGGTTCCCTTCTTGATCAATGGACAGAGCTTAATACCACATATCGTCACCTCCACCATTGGCGTATTACTTACGCAAATGATTTTTTCGGCTATTGGAATGCTCTTTGGTTCCATTACCGTGCATTACAGAAGAGGCATGCTTGGAGGTTTTCTTGTTCTGATTGCTTCATATGTCATTGCATTTTCAATTGAGTATGTTGGTAATCTTGATCACCTGAATTTTCTATCCCCTGTGAGATACTTCAATCTTGAGGCACTGGCAGAAGGTGGACTTAGTTTTCCCTATCTAGCTCTGACTGCTGTTCTTATTGGAGTTTTGATACAATTTTCTATTAAGTGTCTTGGAAATCGAGATTTGATTTAGCCGGTTTTTATTTGATTTATTTCAAAAATCTGGATGTACCACGTACCGGCCAAGCGGTAACGGCAATAACTCTGTACTGACCAGCCCCTTGCTCAAATTACTATTATGTCTGAATTGGAGTTGAATGCCAAAGGCATTCCTTTATTAAGAAGCCATTGATCTCATGATTTTTGTGAGATCTTTTTTTTTTGCAGAATCAAAGAAAGACCTACTATATCAGACAAAGAAATCGATTTCGTAAATGTCCTAATTGTGATATTATTGTAAATGAGGAGCTATGAGACTATGGGTACCACATACCAATGCGGCCGTATCGGCGGTAACTCGAAAATGGGTATAGTGTTTTGAACTGTTGTAGGTATTGAAATTGTTAATTTTATGAAAATGGTACACGGTACCAAGCGGCGGTTGTGGCAACAACTATGTACTGACCAGCCTAATGCTCAAAATTAAAATTATAACTAAATGGGTATTGAATGCCATAGGCATTCCTTTAATCCAGATGATGTAAATGTTGAAGAGGTCATCGTTAACCCAGATCTAATTGAAGGTATTAAAATGGAACTTGAGAAGGTAATAGAGTAAAGACTGTGAGTACCACATACCAACGCGGCGGTAACGGCGGTAAAAGAACACTTACTCATAGGGTGAGAATAGGGGTAATATTTCAGGATAATTGGTGGCATCTGGTAATTTACTCCCCGAAAAGTATAAGAATCGGGGAACGATTTGGTAAATTAAGGTATGAAGTTGTTTGAAATCCATGCAGTTTGGTGGTAGTAAAAAGGAGGCGTACCAGGGAAAGCTCCGAAAAAGGATATGGCATGAATAAATATTCAGCTCAAAAAATATATATTCAATTGTGAAGACTGATGTTAAATTGATATAAAAAATCCCATAAATGGTATAATTAAGTAAC
>JAWSUW010000076.1:0-16823 GCA_033549245.1 Bacillota bacterium
CTATGATAAAAGTATCTGAAGTCTTATTGGATTCAAATTTTCGAACAGACTCGATATCAATCAGATGTATGCTTTCTTTTTCTGGATTAAATATGATGTTACTTGGTTTCAAATCACGGTAGACGATTGGATCAATTCTAGAATGCAAGTCATCAAGGACGTTTACGAGTTGCACGATAATTTTATTCAATAATGGATTGTCCATAGGACCATTATTCAAAACATATCGGTTGAGATCGACGCCCTTAACATAAGGTTTAATGATATAATGGTACTTTTCTCCTTCGGCAATCTCACTTATAGGGATAATGGCTGAATGAAAAATGCTTTTCAATCCTTCAAAATCGTAATTGATCCCCTCTTTTTTCTCAAGTACTTTCATTGTGAACTTAGCCTCATCCTCTTTATCACCGAGCAGATAGATACTACTGTTTCGACTCTTATATAGCAATGAATCCAGAGTAAACGATTCAAATATTTTTACTCCTATATCCGAGTTCATCAAGTCATATTCGATACTTTGCTCAAAAAAATCATTGTTGGATAATGCATCTTCAGATTGTTTAAACTGGATCAATTTCAATTTCAGACTCTCCATCTCATTCTTGTTTTGCAGGTACTTATCTATGGTGATAACAGCAAACACCGAAAATACAAATATTAAAAACAAAAAAAACATTGAAATGTATGCATTTACGCGGAAATCAATTATATCTGTCAAAACCAGAGTCATGATCAAACTACACAACACCATTGCAGAAAATACAATCAAGGGGTAGGTGATCTGATATTTTTTGACGATATCACTGTTCTTCATAAACCTATTGAATCTATTTTTCAATAACTTACTTGAGAGACTAATCATAGTTACTATCACAATATGACCAACTACAAATGATAGTGAACTTTCTTGAATTTTAAGAAATTCAGTTTCAAAGGGTTTATATGTTACCATAAAAATAAGTTCAATTGACAAAGCCATCACTAAATACAAAGTCGTCATCCAAAAATTTTGATACATATTAAATCTATAATTGATCAATAATACAAGAAATATTCCAATGAAATAGAAAAAAATTCTAATAGAAAAAGGAACCCAAAATATAGGCAAAAACACAAGAACAAAAACAATATAGGTCAACAAAGGATTCAGATTGATTTTTTTTGTATACTCTTTGAGAACAATTCTCGAGAAAATAAATAGTGCAAGTGGAAAGCTGATTGCTTGTAACACATTTTGAGTCATTACCAACTCTTGATTCATTAATGAAATTACCTCCTATAGATATGATGACTACAAGTTTTTAATCATTATATCACAGATCACTCAATCTCAAGCAACATTTTGATGATATCCACATCTCTTGTACTGTCGCATTTATGCGTTTGCCAGATTGCCTTATAACCCGAAATCTCAAAGATGCTGTCTTGAATTTTATTTTTAAGCTGAGCATAATAGACTTCTCTGACATAATCTCCAATCCGTACATTTTTATCGTTCGAAAGAATTGTTTGCTCGAAGGGTGTTCTCGCTCCATGAATGACAATTTCAATGAGATTGGCTCGTAAAAAGCCTTGAACTTTGCTAGGTCCTTTGCCAGTTGTAGCCTTAAGGATTTTTGCAATTTCTGTTTCAATTCTTCTCTCAAGATTTTTGCTTTCCTCCACAGTCAATGAAAAGACCATGTTCTTTCTGTTGTTTGAAATCTTCTGACATACACTTTCCAGCATATTGTTGAATGTCTCCAGGTCGATTGGTTTGAGCAAATAGCGATTGATCCCAATCTCAATGGAGGACTGCATGAGTTCAACATCGCTTAATGCAGTAGTGATCACAATAGGGATGGCTGTGTTGCTCTTTCTGATTTCTCTAGCCATCTCTATTCCATCCATAACAGGCATTTTTAAATCCGTTATGATAAAGTCCACCGGATAGGTGGCGAACTTCTCAAGTCCTTCCTTTCCGTTCGATGCCACAATAACACTTTTCACACGCCTTTTAAGAAATGTAGTGATTTCCTCTCTTAAAACCGGTTCATCTTCTATATAAAGCACATTTAATCCTGATAAAATTTCATTGTTCATAAGGACAACTCCTTCATATTCATTATTGTTGGTCGAGTGGAATGGAGATCATGACACTCAGTCCATTCTTGGTATTGGAAGCTTTTATGGTGCCAGAGAAGTTTTTCTCAACGATGACTTTTGATATATATAGCCCTAGCCCTGTTCCATTTTGAGCATCCTTCGTTGTGAAGTACATATCAAACAACTTGTCCAGATGCTCTATATCCGTACCACCCGCCGAGTCTTCAATCTCCAAATGAACAATTGCCTCATATTTGGAGATGTTGATCCAAACATGACGTTCACAAGTTCCATTTTGTATGATTGCATCGATGGCATTCTTAAGAATACTAAATAAGACTTGAGACAATTGATTGGGTCTGCCATGCATCAACAAATCCATTTCCAGATCATAATGGATTTCTATGTTGTTAAGTCTGATTGTCTCTTTAAGGAAATCGAGAGTTCTATCCATAACACTGGAAATCAGGAAATCCTTTGTGTCAATTTTTGGATCGAAAAAGAATCTGAAATCGTCTATTGTATTCGACATGAACTTCACGAGTTCTTCATGTCGTATGCCTTGTGACATCAAAAATGCCTCATCCAGTTCTCCATATTTGTATGCATCGATAAGATTGCTGTAAATCATGGCGATCCCACTAAGGGGCTGACGCCATTGATGGGCTATACTGCCAATCATCTCTCCCATAGCAGCCAGACGAGACTGATAAATCATCAAGGCTTCTTTCTTTTTACTCTCTTCCATTTCCTGTTCAAACATTTTTTTCATGCTGATATCACGTGAAATCATGACGATTTGTTTTTGATTTTCACTGACCATCACCCTTGCGTTGATCTCAACGGGTATTGTATGTCCATCTTCACCAATCAATAAATCTTCAAAGATCGCGTTATCCGTATGATCAAGGGTCTTGAGTATGTCAGAAAATTCTTGTTCGGTCAGCATTGTGCTTATGTCAAAATAACTTTTACCATAAAGCGTTTCTTTGCTGTAACCAAGTGATTTGACTACTTTTGTGTTGACTTCGATGATCTCTGCTTCCGGAGTTCTGGAAACAACAAATATACAATCCGATCCCGATTCGAAAATCTTCTCAAACTTGTTCTTGCTGCGGGTCAGCTCCTCATTGAGTGATTTGACAGTAGTCAGCAAAGCGCGTTCTTTTTCGATCAATGCTTTGTCACGTCTGAATCTGTAATAGACAAAGGCGGATGTCACGAAAGTAAGAATGATAATGAAGTTGATGATGATGATTGTATATGTTCGCTCTCTTAGAAATTCCACAACCTCAACATAATCTTTTGACACATTGACGATCCAGAAATCAGATCCAATCCGAGCTGGTGCGTAGGCACTGAATTTTTTGACACGCTTTTGATCGTTATCTGTGAACCAAAGAGAGTGGTATATTCCGACCCCAGATTCACCATTCTTTTGCTTCTCTACAAGCACTTCAAGTTCCGACCAGTCAAAGTCCGGATAAGCCGAGGTTCGTGCCTCGATGACATTTTCACCGATATCTTCAATATTGGGATGCATAATGAGTGTACCGGAACTATCCTTGACCGATGCGTAACCTTTTTCACCTGCTCTCACTGGAGCAACAAACAAGCGATAGATAGTGTTCAGCCTAATCTTGGTATAAAGAACAGCAGACAGTTCCCCATTCATTATAACCGGATGAAGGATGTTGACATAAAGCTGATCAGATTCTTCATAAATTTTACCGACCTCTTGAGTACCGAGCTCTCTTTCGTTAATTCCTCTGATTCGTTCCAAATCGGTATTGATATAGCTGCTGAAATCTGTTGTCGGGTAGGTATAGATTTCAATGCCTTCCATATCAACGAGACGGATCAATTCAATATTATCACTTTGAATGGTATAATAGTCCTCCAAATTTCTGAATGGATCCTCGGCATACCCGACTTCGTCAAAGCCTTCAAAGTCTCTGACAAACGATCGACTTTTGGTCAAGATCTCTAAATTATGCAATTGATAAGTGAAGAAATTCTCGACACTTTTAGCCACTGTCTCAACGAGAGATAGAAGCTGTTGTTGTTCTATTTCAATGACATTATCTTGGATTCGTTTATAATTCTGATAAGATACCATTACGATGACCACCATCACGGCAAGTGCCACCAAAATTACTATACCTGTCTTGAGTTGATCCGCTTTCCTTTTCATGGGTCATTTCCTTTTCGTTTTTATTCATTATATGCAAATCTTTTCATAAGTACAATACAACGACAAAAAGCCACCGAAGGTGGCTAATGTGGATTAAGCTGTCTCAACTGCTTTTTTTGGGGGAAAAAGTTTTGATAAGCTTTTCTTGATCATTGGAAATCCAACAAAAATGATTGTAATAGCGATTAATGAGATTGCAAGTGGCGAGCCCCAGAAAATTTCCAAGGAACCATTTGAAATCTTTGTTGCCTGCCTGAAAGATTGCTCCATAGTGCCGCCGACTATAACAGCCAAAATCATTGGTGCTGTAGGAATTTTCGCGATATTCATGAAATATCCGAGAAGACCAAACATGATCATTATATAAAAGTCGATTACTGAATTTGAAATTGCATATGTGCCTACAAATGCTAGCCCCAGCACAAGCGGATAAAGTACTTTTGGAGGTATTGATAAGACTCTTACAAGAATACCCGCCATAGGAATATTAACGATTGCAAGAATAAAACTACCGATAATCATACTTGCAATAAGTCCCCATGCAACATCTGGATGCTGTGTGAATAATAATGGTCCCGGTTGGATTCCGAGCATCAGCAGAGCACCCATCATGACAGCAGTGGTACCCGATCCAGGTATTCCTAGAGTAAGCATTGGTATGAGCGCTCCAACTGATGCGGCATTGTTGGCCGCTTCTGGTGCTGCCAGTCCAATAATTTCACCTTTACCGAAGTTTTCAGGAGTTTTGGAAAGTTGTTTCTCGTTATTGTAAGCCATAAGCGATGCCATGGTTCCACCGGCACCAGGAAGTGCTCCAACTATGAATCCAAGTGGTGTACTTCTCAAGATGGATGGCCATGATCTTTTCCATTCATCTTTAGTAATCCAAATCTTTCCAAATTTCTTTTGTTGAATCTTTTTACCACTGTTGATCTCAGAATAAGCTTTGAAAACCTCGCCTATTGCATAAAGACCAATGATTACGACTAGAAAATCTATACCTGATTGAAGTTCCAATATATTAAATGTGAATCTTGAGATTCCGGACTGTGCATCAATTCCCACAGTAGCAACAGCAAGTCCTATCATTGTAGCGATAAATCCTTTGAGCATATTGCCCTTTGACATGGATGATGTCATTGAGAGTGCCGCGACCATAAGAAGGAAATATTCAGCAGGTCCGAATTTAAGTGCAAATCTTGCGACAGGTGTCGCGAGTACAATCAAGAACACAACAGAAATCAGTCCACCAATGAAAGATGCTATCGCACTGATTGCTAAAGCGGATTCCGCTTTGCCGTTCATTGCCATCGGATAACCGTCAAAAGTCGCTGCGAGCGCTGCACCATCACCAGGCGTATTGATGAGAATTGAACTTCTTGATCCACCAAACATCGCTCCGTAATAAACACCAGCCATCGTAATCAACGCACCAGTTGGTGACATTGAAAAGGTCAGTGGAAGCAAAACAGCGACGCCAGTTGCCGGGCCAAGACCAGGAAGCATTCCTACAATCGTTCCAAGTATTCCACCAAAAGTCACAAGTACCAAGTTGACAGGTTGAATTGCAATCAGCAAACCATCAAATAAAAATTGTAAAATATCCATAATGCGCCTCCTAAATGTTCAAAATAGGCGTCATAGGTAATGATATGCCTAATAGATAGAAAAATATATAGTAGACAATAACGCTAAATACAAATGATATGATTATGTTTCTGCGAATTCTTTTACGATCAAGTACCGTCATGATGAAACCAACGAACAAGAATGTGGAAATGACATAACCGAGGTGTTCATAAACAATCGCGTAAACAATTGCCGAAGCAACAGTCAGCATGATCATTTTTCTGCTCAATATATCGTTATCTGTAGTTTTCTCTTTAATCAAGGCAAAGGCTCTTTTGGTAGATGCCATGTCACTTTTGAGCATGAGCATAAGTCCAAACAACACCATGCCTGTTGCAAGAATTAATGGGAATATTGATGGTGCAAGTGGATCACCCATTGGGCTCCTTTTAAGATTGTATGACATAACGCCATAAATAAGTCCGAATATTACTGAAATGCTTCCCGATAAAAAATCAAAGTTCGCTTTCTTTTGCTTTTCCATAAAACCTCCAAGTTAAGGGGGATTTGAGAGCCCATAAGGGCTCCCACCATATATTTGATTAGTTGTTGACCAATAGACCGATTTCTTCCAAAATCACTTTATAATCTTCATTTGTTTTCTTTAAGAATTCAGCAAAATCTTCTTGTCCAAGATATGCTTGAGCCCAACCATGCTTAGCCGATTCGGTTTTCCACTCTTCAGTTTCTACCATTTTAGCTAATGTCTCTTGCCAGAACTCAACTGCATGCTCAGGCATTTCAGGAGCACCAAAGAGGCCTCTCCAGTTTTCAAACACAACATCAATACCTTGTTCTTTGACCGTTGGAATTTCAGCAAGTATGCCTTCGCCAACTCTCTCGCCGGCAGTAACTGCAAGTGCATTTAAATCTCCACTTTCAACAAGTGCTTGAATATCGCCAAGACCAGTTGTCAAAAGATCAATGTGACCACCAAGGATTTGAGCTGTAGCAGTTCCATCTTGGAAGCTGATGTAATCAATTTCTTTAAGGTTTTCTACGCCAGCAGCTTTTGCTACTATAAGAAACTGGATATGGTCCATGGATCCAGCAGCAGAGTTTCCACCGATTTTAACGCTCTTTGGATCTGCCTTAAGTGCTTCCATAACTTCAGTGATATTTTTGTATTCAGAATCTTTAGGTACTGCAAAAGCACCATAATCTGTTATAAGTCTTGCAAGTGGTGTTGTATTTTCATAGCCGTATTCACTTGAACCGTTGAGTTCAATCAACAAAATTGGCGGTGAATAAACAGAAATCAATTTTTCAGAACCTTTTTGGGTTTGCATGTATGCAAGGTTGACTCCGCCACCACTACCGGCATTGTTTGTTACAGGCATTGGAACACTCACGAGATCAGTATCCTTAAGTACTTTTGCAACTGTTCTGATAGTAAGGTCCCAACCACCACCTGCACCGGATGGTGCGATGAATTCAAGTGCTCCCTTTGGATAGCTTGCTGCATCTGATGTTGCTGCCCCCGTACATCCTGTCAACGTCATAGCACCTACAACAGTGAGTGCCATCATTGTAGACAATGCTTTTCTAAATTTCATATTTTTCCTCCTCAACCCAATAGTTTTATTTATCCAAAAGCGTTTGCGCCTTTAAGATCATGAATTCCATAAGTGCCTCTTTTGAATGTCTTTGAGTTCTTGCACAGACATAAGCTGGTTCGTCACATAAGAAGCACTTTCTATGTCCCAAATCATATTCACTTCGGGACAAGCCTTTAAAATCAATATCAATGACATCAAGATCCACCAATCTACCGATGGCTTCATCGTTTTCAATAGCAATCATTTCTCTTTTGATGACTTTTGCGGGACCTTTTACTGCGATAATCCGCAGATGTTCATAATACTCAAACTCCAAAAGTTCTCCCAAAATCTCATAGTCAAATCCCAGTTGGTCAAGATGCTCATAGAGTAGCTTTTCGGCTTCGCTAAAAAGGACATTAGACCATTTCGGTTTCTTATCACTACCTGGAATATTGAGCCTGAGTGTTACCACTGGTACCTGGTTATCCATTATGAATTGCTCGATCCGTTTAGCCTTCAGTTCTTTTTCAAGTAATCTTTGATGCATCACAACGCGTTCTTCCTTTGCCTGATCGTATCAATGATTGATCCATCGCGATATTCGATTTTTGCAACAATACGCTCTTCAAACTCAATTGGCACGGGCTTTCCGACCAATCGATCCACTTTCTCAAGTAAGTCATCCATTGTGACAAGTGGCAAAGTGGTCTTTTCCAAGATTTCCAAAAGATCTTTTCTTCTTGGATTCACTGCAATTCCGCGTTCTGTCACAAATATGTCAACGGTATTTCCAGGTGTGATCACAGAAGTCACTTTTTCCACCACAGTTGCCAGTCGACCTCTATAAAGTGGTGCCACCACAATGGTCACTTTGGCCGATGCCGCCGTATCGCAGTGACCTCCAGATGCTCCCATGATGACGCCGTCCGAACCAGTCATGACATTGACGTTGAAATCAGTATCTATTTCCAGTGCACTAAGGATGACGAAATCGAGCATGGATGCCATACAGCCTTTGTTTGATGGATTCGCATATTGTGATGCGCTGATTTCTATATGATTCTCATTTTTTGCAATAGATGCTGTAGATGTAAGATCAAAACTTTGTACGTCATATAGACATCCCACAAAACCTTCTTCAAGAAGTTCAACCATTGGCTGAGTGATACCGCCAAGTGCGAAAGAAGCTTTAATATCATTGAGTTTCATATTTTCTTTCAGGTAACGTGTCACCGCCAGCGATGACCCACCAGATCCCGTTTGGAACGAAAATCCTGGTTTGTATAGCGGTAGACTCATGATAGTGTTAGCCGCGTATTCCGCAATTTTCAGTTCCTTCGGATTTTTAGTGAAACGTGTCGCACCGGATGCGATTCCGTTTGGATCACCTATAGAGTCCAGAACAACCACGGAATCCACTAGATCCTGAGTGATGCTTGGTTTGATATTGGGATAGTCACACAAATCATCTGTTATCAAAATCACTGTATCTGCATATTTCGCGTCCACTATGGCGTATCCGAGTGATCCACACTGTGTATATGTGCCGTTTCCACTGGCATTACCCATTTTGTCACTCCTTGGAGCGGCCAAAAATGCCACATCGATTTTAACTTCACCGGCTTCAATCGCTCTTGCCCTTCCACCGTGACTTCTGATGATGAGTGGTGTTCCAAGTTTTCCATCTGATACGAATTCCGCCAATTTTCCTCTAAGACCACTCGTGTGGATTTCTCTCACGACTCCAGATTCAATATGGCCAATCAGTGGCTCGTGTACTTTCCCAAGTGAACTTGGTATGATAGTCAGATTTTTGATCCCGAGCTCTGCGATTTGGTCCATTACAGCGTTGATGATATAATCACCCTCCCTGAAATGGTGATGGAACGATATGGTCATTCCGTCTTTAAGATTTGCGTTTTGAATGGCTTCCCTTAAAGAACTTGTGACTTTTCCGACGCCATCGAAAGGTCCCTTATATGGCTTGATCATTTTTCCATGTATTCTATTCATAAGTCACCTGCTTGCCTTTTTAAGTTCTAAGATTCTGACGGCTCTGTCCACGATTGGTTTGTCTATCATCTTACCCTTTAAGGAAATGACACCAAGACCTTTTGCTTCCGCCTCTTTTATAGCTTCAATGACTGCCTGAGCATGTGTCACTTCATCTTCGGTCGGTGTGAAGATTTCATGGACTATAGGAATCTGTCTTGGATTAATCACCGATTTTCCATCAAAACCTAGTTGTTTGATCAATCTGACTTCATTTTCAAAATTTGTGGTATCTTCAACATCTGAAAATACTGTATCCAGTGCTGCGATTCCTGCGGATCTTGCCGCATTGAGCAGTTGTGATCTTGCATATATGAGTTCAATCCCTGACGCTGAACGCGTCGTCTTGAGGTTTGTGACATAATCTTCCGCACCAATTGCGATTCCAACGAGCCTTTTGGATGAATGAGCGATTTCATGTGCATTCATGATTCCGAGCGCACTTTCCACTGCTGCCATCATTTTTACACTTCCGGTTTCGAGTCCATATTTTTTCTCATATTGTTCAATCAGGATTTCTACAGCTTTTACATCCTGAACGGTTTCAGTTTTAGGAAGTCTGATGACATGTATTCCAGCAGCCACCATTGCCTCAATGTCTCTTTCGCCGTATGGCGTGTCCAGTCCATTGACTCTACACACCAGTTCAACATCTCCAAAGTCAAGTTGCTTTAAAGCTTCGTAAACAAGGTGCCTGGCTGTATCTTTTTCCTTAAGTGAAATGGAATCCTCGAGGTCGAACATAATGCTGTCCGCACCGTAAATCATTGAATCTGCTATCATTCCTGGATTACTGCCTGGGACGTAAAGCATTGTCCTTCTGAGTCTGTCCTTATTTGTCATGGTGGATCACACTCCAGTCTTCAAGGATTTCTCTTCCAAGTGCCCTCATCACCGCACTTTCAACACGAGCTTTAATCGTGCAATCAAGAGCACCGCGGTCGACAGCATTCACTGTTACACCTTTAAGGTTGTGTTTATCAAGCACACCACTTATTAAGGATTTGATTTGATCCCCGAACTGCATTTCAACAACACTTTTAAGATAGATCTCGTTCGTGCCGATTTCGTTGGTCTCTATGCGAATTTGAATATCACATGAATCCAATGTGCCTGCACTTGATGACTTTACTATTTCCATCATTTCCTCCTAAACTGACTCTCAATGTCTTGAATCTGATTTCTGTATGGCTTCAATTATTGGTTTTGCATCTTTCGATACCAGAAAATCAAATGTCGTTTTGGGAACAAAAGACTTTGCCGCCTTTAGTTCACCTTCTTTAATGAACTTTCTCACCATTGATGCGCTGATGGGTGCCTCACCGATTTTTTTTCGGGGAATTTCGCATACCTCAACACCGAATCTTGTAAGAACTTCCTTCATGGTCTCGTTGTATATTTTTGTGGTTCCGCAATATGGCTCTGTACCTATGAATCTCTTTTTTATATTGAGTGCTTTCGCAAAATACCTTGCGAAAATTGTTATATCAAGTTTGGCTTGAAGCTTGGTGGCACTGTCCGGTGCCTTGAGAAAGTAATTTGGAAAAGTCGCCCCTGAGATGATGTAATTGCCTCCATTCAAAACGTATACGTTTTCAATGTGACTTGTGCCCTCTTTGATCAGGTTCATTCTCGTATCAAATGGGAAAACCGACTTTTCAGTTGAGACTACAAATACGTAAAGGAAATCACAGTGTGCTGCAGCATACTCAATCAGGTATTGATGACCAAGCGTGAATGGATTGGCATTCATTACAATTGCACCGATTTCTTCATGTCCAGTTTTAAGTCGTTCAATCGTTTTCACAAAATTCCTGATGCCATCAGGTTTTCTCTCAAGCAAAACCACACTATCGTGTTCTACCTCTGCTCGATCTACCTCGTAAAATCCAATATTTTGAAAGGATCTGACCGCATCAGATTTCGTATAGATGAAAATATTGCCATGACCTGAATCATAGAGTATTTCCATGATATCGTTCATCATCTCTGAAAGAGTGTTCGAACCTTGTTTATGTTTTGCGATGGCAATGCTCCGGATCGTACTTCCAGCTACAGATGCTGTACCAACCAGTTTGTCTCCTTCGAAATAACTGTAGGTATGATCCACAAATGGATCCAGCTTTATCCCTTGATTCTCCAGCAAATCAAGGACATCTTGCCACTCTATGTCATTTTCATCTATTTTTCTCAGCTCACTTGATTTGAACAATTGTCGTCCACCTCTTTTAAACAAAAAAAATCAGTATACAAAATCAAAGATTTCGTATACTGATCGTTAAGGCTTTGCGGCCTTTCATTATCCGTAATATTCACTTAATCAAACTGCCGTCCCGTCAAAACAACTCCTAATCATTTCGACTTGAACTTAAGCATTATTGTAATAGAAACTTGAACAAAATGCAACTTTTTTTTAACAAATAAAAACATTTGTATCAATTGTTCTTGATCCAGTACAAAAATAAAGCTACAGCAACTAGATCCGCACTGCCTCCGTGACTGATTCTATGAGCGATACACCACTGGTCGTACTGGGAGATCATTTCTCTACCTTTTTCCGTTGTC
This sequence comes from Bacillota bacterium, assembly GCA_033549245.1. Classification (GTDB taxonomy): domain Bacteria; phylum Bacillota; class Clostridia; order Peptostreptococcales; family Acidaminobacteraceae; genus Fusibacter_D. The sequence goes on from JAWSUW010000076.1 coordinate 12,070, forward strand.
ATTGCACCGACTTCCAAAATAGATTTGGCAAATGCCTGACTTTCTTTGAGAATCATTGGACTATGCCTGCCGATCACATTTGAATCCTCTAAATCCGAAATGATGGCAAGAAGCGATCCAATCATTGCATCGTTGATGCTCAGCCCCATTTTAAGTCCCGACTCAAGTGCGGGAAGCCCTTTGGTCCTCACAGTTTCAAACCCTCTGTAAGCCTCTCCTCTGGCTCCAAGCATCCCCAGCGTGCGATACTGGATGACTCCATAAGAACTAGTATGATCATTTTCAATAAATTCTTTCTCAAGAGATGGTCCCACATATTCTGACACTCTTGCAGTGATGTCCTCTATTTGAAGTTTACCGGTGTTATAAAGTTCCAGTTCAGTGACAGCGGCGACCAATAAGCCAAGTGCATAAATTGCTCCTTTATGCGTGTTGATTCCACCAGTGGCTTTCTTCATATCTTGCTCCGCCTGTATGCCCAAAGTTTTCAGTCCCGAGAAAATCATATCACCTTCATGAAGTGTTTTTGACTCACTCTTATGATTATATTGTCCCTTGATGTACTGTGCAATTGCTTCAAAATAATGCCTAAGTTCAACACTACTGTCCAGAAAAGTATAAAAGTCCATATCACTGTGGGCCCCGTTGTTCGCTCGATCCACCAGACCAGGTTTAGGCGTTGCAGCCACTTCATATAACAGCGCTTTAAGGGCATAATCTACGACTTTTCTATGCATTTGGACTCCTCCATTTGATTCTGTATGCAGTCATTTTATCACAATGAAAAACCCTGCGCAATTGACTGCGCAAGGTTTCAGATTCACGATATGACTTTGGCCATTACTTCCGCATGAGTACAGGCTTTTAGGTCGTTCAGTGTCAAATCATATAGTGCTTCAGTTTTTTCTGTGCACCTGAGTTCCAGCAGTGGCATCGGCGATTTCATGGAAAGGCTATGCTCTGATTTATAGCGTCTCGCTTCAGCAATAGAAATTTTGATTTCCTCACCAAATTTATGAAGAACCTCGTCTACTTGACGATTCGATGGCCATGTTCTGAGATGAAGTGAGGGTTCTGATTCGAAGTTAACAAAGTAAGTCTGATACAAGTACTCTGTGATGTGTGGGATATAAGGTGCATAAAGTTCCAAAACTCCAAGAAGTACTCTGTAAAGTGCGGTTTGTCCTGATTTTTTTTCAGCATGCCCATGCTTTTCCGGCTGATATACTCTTTCTTTAACGAGTTCCAGATAATTGTCACAAAAATCATTCCAAAAGAAAGCGTCAATGTGATGACGTGCCGTACCAATTTCATACTCATTCAGCGCGTTTGCCGCCCAGTAACGGATGGCATCAGCAGAATGTGCTTCTATGAGTGCTGGTGTGCGCATGGTCATAGGCATCAGTTCACTCGTGATGTCAGATCCATCTTTTTCGCCCCAATGTGAATTGATCAAAGGTGTGACAGAAGAGGTAGCCCAAGTGTCCAGTACTGCCGATTCAGGGAGAAAATCGTTTGAACCGCAACTGCAACTCTTTTTCGGTGCGCTCTCAAGCGGATTCACCGGTAAATCCTCATCATCAGTAACCTCAATAAATCGCTCCTTGTCCGTCAAGATGTCAATATACCACTGCTTGGATGGCATGATTTCAACATGTGTGCCACACCTTTCGTGAACGGCAACGAAATGTTCGATTTCTTTTTCTTCAGAAATATATCCTGCTTCATCTAGAACCTGAACTATGTGTTTGCGTGCCTTGCTTATGTGCATTCCACCTATAATGGGGTCGTCATCTGATATGAGCCCGTTTTGTTCAATAACACGTCTGTAAGGCAAATCATGAGAGTGTACCCAATCCACATCTGTGGAGTCTCCAAATGTGGCGCACATTACGATTCCGGTTCCTTTGTCCATGGCAACAGTGGATTCCGCCAATATGGGAATCGCATAATCATATAGTGGCACTATGGCTTCCTTACCTATGATTCTCTGGTAACGCTCATCTTCCGGATGAACAAACAGACTTACGCAACCATTCAGAAGTTCAGGTCTAGTGGTGGCAATCAAAAGCTGCTCCTTTGATTCAGAACCCTTCAGCCCAAACTTGATATTATAAAAACGATAGTCCATTGTCGTCGAATCCGAATGGATAAAAAATGTTGTATCCCTGCATTCGCTTGAATCTTGCAATCATCTCCGCCTGCGCATATGAAAAGATGTGCCCTATATGCAAGCTTCCGTTTACCGTCGGTGGTGGTGTGTCGATGGAATAAAGCGGTTTGCTTAGATCTTTTGAGTAAGAGTAAGTTTTTTCGTCCGACCACAACTTTTGAATATTTTTCTCGATGGTTTTGTAATCATAGTGTTTTTGCATAATCATGCCTCCTATTTTTTTTACAAACACAAACAAAAAAGTCCGCCTTAAGCTTTCGCTTAGGGCGGACGATGCGTCCGTGGTACCACCTAGATTCAGAATAAATTCTGCACTCATTCCTACGGGACTATGAGAATACGATCCGATAGGGCTTCCCGGTAACGGGGGAAAACCGTTGAAGTCTACTCAGTACTTTTCATACCTTTCGGTCCAATGCTCTAAGGCTACTTCCATACCATCTCAATGAAGATTTCCACCAACCATCTTCTCTCTCTGCATGAGGTGAGGTATGTACTCCTCCTTGTCAACGCTTTGTTGTGTAAGTTAAATTTATGATACTAAAGTCTGGTATGTATGTCAATACCCATATGATTGATTTATCCACCAATTGGTCCCCTATAGTCAGGAGCCTTATTTTTACTGAAGATTCGATTCATTTCAAGGTTCTGAGCAACATTAAAACCACATTGTTCATAGAGGCGTTTTGCCGGTATATTGCCAGTGACCACACAAAGAGATGGCTTCCATCCCTTATTTTCACATTGAAGCAACGCCCATTTCACGATAGCTTTTCCGAAACCTTTTCCTTTATACTTCTCACAGACAAAAATCTCATCGAAAAAGCCCTCAAACAATGCAATTGATCCAACAAATTCTCCGCTTTTTATGAAGACCCAAATCTTATCTTCATTTTTTTGAATCCATTTCATCAAATCATCTTTTCTCTCTCGCTCATCGTAGGGCCGCGAATCGATCATCTTGTTGATGGAATAAAATGCCGTTGCTCGTTCTTCGATATATGTATCATAAAACTTAGAATTTATTAGGACCACTTCGTCAAATACGTCCTCATTGATGTCGGGGCTAGTGTTTTGCTTGGAATAAAACATATGGTGATAGGCATACCATGGCTCGGCACCTCTATGTTTATAAAATTCAGCAGAATTCCCAACATCGTTTCTGAAAAACAACCAGATTGTATTGGTATCAAGTTTCTCTAGTCTTGATTTACCATATTCATACAACTTCTCGCCAATTCCTTCACGTCTTCTTTGAGGTGATACGTAGCAAATGATTTGACTTAAACGCTCATGGACTTCAATACACACAAATCCTATAACGCCTTGACCCTCATCATAGACAAAGACCTCTTGAAAACCATCGAAGTCCATTTGGTCGGAAGTCAGGTAATATCCCATTGGCTCTTTTAAAATTTTTATGACTGATTCTATATCTTCAGGCTCAAATTTTCTAATCATATCTATTGATCTCATTATTGCTCTCCAAACTAGTTATTCTGTAAAATAATGCTTAACAGCATAGTCATAAGCCCCCATAAAAAACGTCATCGCTTTTTTGCTCATCTCCGCATTCGGACATATTTGCTCAAAAGCGTGATAACACCCTTTATAGACTTCAAATTCAACTGGAACACCTGCCCGCCTTAGATTTTCCACATATTGAATTGTTTCATCTCTAAATGGCTCCAGTTCACCGACAAAAGTCACAGTCGGCGGCAAATTGTGATAATCAGGTGCTCTTGACGGTGCTGCATAATATGGTACATCCTGTGAGTCAAATAGGTCACCCAAATATAGTTTCCATGCGTTGTAATTGGATTTTGAATTCCATACAGGTGCGTTGTTCTCCACTGCGGATTCACTTGTCATTCGATCGTCCAGCATAGGATATAGAGGCATTTGAAATGCGATTTTCACCTCACCTTTGTCTCTTGCATAAAGTGAAAGAGCTGCAGTAAGTCCACCGCCGGCACTATCTCCTCCAACCATCAGTTGATTGCTTCTAATTCTGAATCTTTCAGAGTTCTCTTTCATCCATAAAAGAGCGGTATAAGCATCCTCTAGCGCAGCAGGATATGGCGCATCCACAGAAAGCCTGTACTCAGGTGCAATGAGAACACAGTCGCTCACTTCCATAAATTTTTTAGCCATCCCTTGTGCACGTTCAGGCGACCCGATTGCATAGCCCCCACCGTGAAACCACAGAATTCCAGGACCAGTTTCATTGAAGTTTAAAGGTTTGAATATGCAGACGCGGAGCTTTGTTCCGTCTTCACGTGGAATCCATTCTTCACTATAATGAAACGAATTATCTTTTATTCTCATTTTGAATTTTAGCTTACTGAAGAGTCTTAATCTGGTTTCTGTAAAAGTATTGTTGATGATCTTGATCACTATTCCGGTCGCTCTCAGTTCTTTGTCGATCATGTTAAATTTTATCATCACTAGCAAGAATACTCCTTCCTCTTAGGTGGGAGATGAATTGCGGTTGAATTGCCTGTTTTTTTGTACGAACACTTGTTCGTAGAGTTGTGTTGTGATATAATATTTGCAAGGGGTTGATTCGTATGCACAGAGC
>JAWSUW010000077.1:0-16698 GCA_033549245.1 Bacillota bacterium
GGTGCTCTGCTTTTCAGCGACTCTTGATTCCAGCGTCAAAAAAATGGCATATAAAATCATGAAGTCACCTCTTGAAAAGGTGGTCAGAAAAGAATCCGTGACATTAGAAACCATTGAGCAAAAAGTGGTGCTTGTTTCAGACCGGTGGAAAGAGGAAGCGCTTTTTCATGAACTCGAATACAGCAATCCCTATCTCGGCATCATATTCTGCCGGACCAAAAGAAGAGCGGATCAACTCGAGACACATATGGTTCAAAGCAAATACAATTGTGTGAAATTACATGGTGATATGTCTCAAAATTCACGTCAGAGGGTCATGCGTGACTTTAGAGAAGGCAAGTATCAATATCTCGTTACGACCGATGTTGCGGCACGAGGGCTCGATATCTCAGGGGTAGGTCACATTTACAACTTCGATGCTCCAGAGACGCCGGAGATCTATATCCATCGTATTGGAAGAACAGGACGTATGGGTGAAGAAGGAGTTGCAATCACTTTTGTTGCTCCAAAAGATGAGTCTATGTTAAAGGATATTGAAAAGACTATCAAAATGGAGCTGAAAAAGATCACATATGAAAGAAACAAAGGGGAATAAATCATGTCAAAAGTAATCATTGCCGAAAAGCCGTCAGTCGCAAGAAACATCGCTGAGGCTCTCGGTGCAAAAGGACGTCACGAAGGTTATTTCGAAGGCTCGGGATATATCGTCACTTGGGCTTACGGGCATCTTCTTGAATTATATGATGCCAAAGATTACGATGAAAAGATGAAGGGATGGAGAATGGACAATTTTCCGTTCATACCTGAGCAGTTTCTGTACAAATCAAAGGAAGAGTCAGTTGGGCAACTGAACATCATCAAAAGTCTGATGACCGCCGATGAAGTCGATGGCATCATCTCGGCATGTGACTATGACCGTGAGGGTCAAATCATCGGGGATATCATCATTGAGTATCTGAATGTAGGTAAACCTGTGGAAAGATTATTGCTCAACGAATGGACCGCCGATGAAGTCATTGCGGGTATCGGAAAACTCATATCCAATCAAAAGATGGAACCTCTAAGGGACGCTGGAATCAGCAGACAATGGGCAGATTGGATGATTGGAATCAACCTGACTTCCGTAGCGACACTCAAGTATCAGCGAGGATCCGGGAAAGCTCTCAATATTGGGCGTGTATTACTTCCGACTTTAAAAATAATTTATGATAGAGATTTGGAAATCGAAGAATTTGTCAGAGAAGAATATCATAGGTTGATTGGAACATTCAAGGCAGATCAAGATGAAAAGTATGAAGGTGTTTATACTACGGAAGACGGAGATAAATTCGTCGATAAAACAGTTCTGGATGAGCTTTTATCAAATTTAAAGAATAACATCGGCATCGTTCAGGAGCAGACGACTGAAAGAAAACGTGAGTATCCGCAATCTTTATTCAATTTGTCAGGACTTCAAGGTCATGTCACCAGTAAAAACAAGGGGTGGACTTCTGATAAGGTGCTCAAGGTGGCACAAAGTCTATATGAGAAGAAACTGATCACATATCCCAGGACTTCCAGTTTAGCTCTTGAAGAATCATTGATTGAAAAAGCTCAGAAGGTTTTGAATGTGCACAAAAGAGGATTATCCTACGAAAATGAAATTGAGTTTCACACCCAGAAAAGAGTGTTTGACAATTCAAAAGTGGAAAGCCACAGTGCTATAATTCCTACATATATGGTAGGTAAGGGGCTTTCTACAGAAGAAAAAATAGTATATGATGCTGTTAAAAATCGTTTTATCATGCAATTCATGCCTGTTGCGGAACACGATGAAGTAACGATCATCACCTCAGTCAAAGAGGCACCGTTTGTGACAAAAGGGCGAATACAAAGAGTAGAAGGTTGGCGAAAAGTAGAGAACATTCAAACCAAGGAAGTATTGCTGCCAGATGTAAAAAAAGTCGATTCAGTTGCGGTCGATGGACTTAAGATTGAGACAAAAGGCACTAATCCACCAAAGCGCCATACTGAAAAATCACTGCTCAGAGTCATGGAAACTTGTGGTAAAAAATTCAAGCAAGGGGATGAATCCGATGAGGAATTTGATAGTGAAATGATCAAATCCATTCTCAGTGGATTCAGCATCGGTACTCCTGCCACCAGGGCGGAGACAATCACAAAGCTCAAAAGGATAGGTTATATTGTATCAAAAGGCAAATCGCTTATATGTACAGATATGGGTAAAAAAATGGTGGAATTATTTCCCGTGAAGGCTTTATTCGATCTCGAATACACAGGGAGACTTGAAAAAACACTTTCAGATATCGGAAAAGGTGAAGTTTCAAAAGATGAATTTTTGGAAAACATGACTTCCTTTACAAAAGATGCAGTCCAGACCATTAAAGATGATGCCTTTCATATCATTCAAAATTTGGAGGAGAAAACCAAATCTGAAAGAGAAGTACTGGGAAAATGTCCCGTATGTGGATCGGATGTCATCGAAGGTGAAAAAGGATTTGGTTGCACCAATTGGAAAGGAGGATGCAAGTATGTCGTGTGGAAAAACGATCGATATTTGCAGACGCTTCAAGTGACACCAAATGCATTTACCATAAAAAAACTCCTCGAAACTGGAGAAGTTTACAGCAACAGTTTTGTCAACAAAAAAGGCGAGAAATTTTCAGCTTATCTGCGTTATGAAAAAAACAATGATAATGATTATTTCAGCTGGAAAATGAGTTTTAGCAGTGGAGGTTAATATGAAGACAGTAGTATTTTTTGACATCAACGGAACATTGATCGAACGTGACGAACGCACAGACTTGCCTTTTTCAGGTGCAGTGGATGAGGTCCTTGGGATCAAGAATGCCATGAAAGGTGTTAACACAGCCGCCAGGAGTGACAAAGACGTATTTCTTGAGATTTTAACCAATCAAAACATCAAATTCACAGAATCACTATGGGCTAAATTCCTTGAGGTCTACAAATCAAAACTAGAATCGTACAAATTTTCAGATGTATGGAGAGAAAATGCGGATGCTGTGGATTTCGTTGAAAAACTTTCAAAAACATCGGTTTATATGTCTTTGATCACGGGTGAACTATCGATGGGAGCAGAATATAAACTCGAAAAAATCGGATTGTGGAAGTACTTTAAATCTGGCGGATTTGGTGAGGATGGACTGACTAGAACCGAAATTGCAGACGCGGCACTAGAAAAAGCCAAAAGCGACATTGGAGATTCCATAGATTCCATTTGGGTGATCGGGGATACGGTTCTTGACATAAAGACCGCAAGACATCTTGGAGGCAAAGTCATATCGATTGCCACTGGAGCCAATACTGAAGCGGAACTCAAAGCGCTCTATCCAGACTATCTGATCAACAGATTTGATGAAATAGAGATTAAAAGATTATTGACTGAACAATAAAAAAAGAGCCGATTCAAAACTGCAAAGTTTTGATCGGCTCTTTTTTGAAACTAAGATTCTACTGCTGAAGTTCCTGAACTCCTGATACGCTACTGTCTTCATCCATTTCAAATGAATTCATTGCTTCTTCAGAAGTGAAATATACATTGCCTTCAATTACAGCGTCAATAAGTTTGAAGTTTTCTCCTTCAATATAAAGGTCGCCAACAAACGTACCATGCTGAATGCTTGCATTGATGCTGTTCACAGTCAACTGTGGAGCGGTAAGCGTGTATCTTGCTGTGATGTTTCTATCAGCGTCTTGTGAGTAGAGAGCAACTTTTCTTTGGTAGATTTCGTTGCCATCATCATCTTTTTTACCATTTAGAAAATCACCATCCAGCACAAGTGGTGCATCAATGGTAAGGTCATCGATTATAGCGATGATCCAAGAGCCATCTTTGCTGATCGCACTTTGAAACGCATCTGCATCATTTACAATCGACGCAGTTGTGATCACATCCGGTGATTCAACTTCTGGAGCAGCAACAACTGGATCTGTTTCTGGTTCAGTTTGTGTGCAACCAACAGCTAACGAACTGACAAGTACAAGACCGATCAACATTGTATTTCTTTTGAATTTCATAAAATTCCTCCTAATTTTTCCTGATGGATAATCCATCTACTATTATTCTAATCATTGATCACAGATTTCCTTTTCAGATATTCCTCTTCGGTAATTTCCCCATTTACATACTTCATTTTTAGCATTTCTATAGCTTCAGAACTGATGTGAGAAGTGTTGTTTTTCTTTTTGAGGATCATAAAGACCATCAAAATTCCAATAACCAGTAAAATTGCTCCAATTACATAAGGAAACCATAGACCCGATCCAAAGCAACCACCAGGAACTGTGAACCCTCTACCATAACCCATCATAATAATACCTCCTATTTATTCAAGATTGTATTTTTCATTCTTTTATATGTTTCTTCATCTATTTCACCGCGGATATATCTTTCCTTCAATAAGTTTTCCGCATTTGTTCCACTTTGTGCAGTGCGTTCCTTTATTGGATTGCCATAAAACTGATAAAAAATCAAACCAATTATTATTACGCCGATGAACATCATACAATCACATCCTTTCTTATAACCAGTATAATACTCAAATGTGGCAGAAATTTGACAATAATTATTGAGTAAACACAAACTTGAGTGGTATACATAACCTAGAAGATGAATGGAGGTAAGATATGATTTACAAAAGAAAAACAAATAAAACTATTGAGAAATTATTGATCGATTTGAAAAAACATTTGAGTGATATCGGATTTGGAGTACTTTGGGAGATGAATTTCAAAGACAAGTTCGATGAAAAGGGACTTGAATTCGACGGAGACTTTAAGATTCTAGAGGTATGTAATCCTGTTAAAGCTCACATGGTATTGAATGACAACATTGACATGGGATTCTTTCTTCCATGCAAAATTGCAGTATTTGAGCAGGAAGGTGAAATTTTCATCGGCATGCCTGAGCCGACAAAAATGATGAGTTTCGCGGAACAACCTTCGGTGGGCGAGATTGCTCTCGAAGTGGAAACCCTCTTAAAATCTGCGATTGATAAATCGTTATAATAAAAATAAGAGCGCGTACAATGTTTTGTGAAACGAAACATTGGGCGTAGGTATGGTTCTCGCGCAGCGAAACTATACTAGCCTCATGTGTCTATGTTCTTTACAGTACAATCTGGAAACTTATCTGCGTCTCAGCTTGCATTTCGAGATGCTACTGACAACAACATATAAACAATATCACAAAAGGGGCTGTTGCAAAACTGGTTAAATCAGTTTTGCAACAGCCCCCTTTACAGGACCAAAGTTAAAATATAAAGTATGCTGAAAATCAAATGCAATCTGTTTGTTTTAGGAATTCCGAGTCCTTGATAAGTGGAAACGCTTTTGTAAGCACTGATGGCCAGTGGTAATGTGACAAACAACCCAAGTGCCCATAATGACAGCATATTCAATAGAATCAGAAGAACAGGTACAGTATAACATCCAATTAAAAGGCCCAAATAGATATATTTACTCCATTTACTCCCAATGCGCACGCTGAGCGTCCCGAGGCTGAGTCCTCGATCTCGGGTGAAATCCCTAAGTTCATTGCTAAGCATCAAGGCGGGAATCAGAAAGCTGATCGGTAGACTGTAAAGAATCACGGTCCAAGAAAAGCTTTGCGCAAAAGCATAGTATGCACCGTAGACCATAAGTGGACCCATTACAATAAAAGATAATGGTACACCTAGCCCTCTACGTTTGTACACAAAGGGTTCACCGGTGTAAGCGTACCCACCGGTTATTCCAGCAAGACCGATGAAGAGCATCTGGATACCCGAGATATAAATCAGATAGAGTCCAATGAGTCCTGCAATTCCAAACGATGCCATACCCAGTAAAAAAACCAGAATATCAAATTTCGATCGCATCGCACCCAAAAATTTATAGATTTGTGGTGAGTTTCGATGGTAGCGAAATGATCCTTCAAAATAATCGTTGATCAGGTTTGCCCCTGATTGGGCAGCGACACCTGCTAGTGTAACTAGCAATGCGACTAGCGGTGAAATCTCAAATCCTTCTTTGTAGGCCACTATGATGCCAGTGGTTGTGGAAGCGAGTGCGAGTGTGAGTGATAACGCTCTCAGAGCGATCCATAAATCCTTGGTTAATTTTATATAGTAGTTCAAATTTAAACTCCCTTCAGTCAAAAAATCAAGTCTTACAATAGAATAGTTGATTTGATCTCTTTTGGCAATATTTTAACGAGGAATGGTTGAAAAAAAATTTAGAAACATATAAAATGATTAGGTTGATAGAAAATATAAAAATTACATCATTTGAGGAGATTTACATGAAAAAGACATTATCGATCATGCTATTATTAAGTTTATTATTTCTTGCTGGATGTGCAAAAGAAGAACCGGCAATTGAAACACCTGTTGAAACACCAGTTGCTGTTGAGCCGGAGGTTATTGAGCCAGTCAAACTTATAGTAGGTGTTATGCCTGCAGTAGATGCGGCACCGATATTTTTAGCTAAAGAACAAGGTTATTTTGAAGAAATGGGAATCAATGTGGAAATTCAGCTTTTCACAAATGCACAAGACAGACAAAGTGCACTTCAAACGGGTGCAATTGATGGAGCGATGTCAGACATGATCGCACTGGTTACGAATGTCCAAGGTGGTTTTGACCTAAAAGGCACAACACTTACCGACGGTATGTTCCCGGTGCTGGTTCGCAATGGTTTTGAAGAAGTGGAAGATGTGACCGTTGCCATGATGGAAGTTAGTGTGTCAAATTATTTGGCAGATGAATGGTTGTCAAACGATTACTCAGTTGAAAAAGTTTATATCAATGAAATTCCAGCTAGACTGGAGATGATAAAAAACGGCAATGTGGACATGGGAATCTTTCCGGAGCCTCTTGCAACGATGGGAACACTTGACGGACTTGAGAAGCGAATTTTTGAAACAAAAGATGGGTATTGTCCAGATGTATTCGTATTTACCGGAAAAGCAATCGAAGAGAAATCTGAAGCAATTGAAGCTTATCATAGAGCAATAGATCTTGCTGTGAAAGACATTCAAGGTGATGATGGTCTTGCAAGAGATATTCTGATTGAAAAATTGAAGCTCAAACCTGAGATTAGAGATTTGATAGATTTGCCAGAATACAAACTTACCAATTTACCAGATCAGGCTTATGTGGAAAACATCATTGAATGGACCAGTGAAGTACTCGGTAAAGAATTTGATATAGACGCTGAAAGTTTGTTTGAAAGGAAATTTGTGAACTGATGCTTAAAATTAAGGACATTTCATTTTCTTATGGAAAGGAAAAAGTGCTCGATCAAATAGATCTGGATATTTTCAGACATACCACCACCGCAATCATTGGACCTTCAGGTTGCGGAAAAACCACCCTGCTGTATATTATGGCAGGGCTTCTTGCATTTGAAAAAGGTGAAATGGTTTGGTCCATAGAGCATCAGTCACGAGCTTCAAGAAAAGGGATCATTCTACAAAATTATGGTCTGTTTCCATGGAAGACTGTAGAGAACAATATAAAACTTGGACTCATCACCCAAAAACACTCAAAAGAAGTCGTACAAAAGAGTGTCGATGAGATTATGGAAAGACTGAATATTACAGAGATCAGACACAAGTATCCTCATCAAATCAGCGGTGGACAAAGACAACGCGCAGCTATTGGAAGAACTCTGGTTCTGAAACCGGAGCTTCTTTTGATGGATGAAGCCTCTTCTGCACTCGATGCATTAACCAAAGAAACCATACAGGATTTGGTGCTTGAAATTTTTTCAGAACAGAGCATGTCTATGGTTTTCGTTACCCACAGTATCGAAGAAGCTGTTTTTTTAGGACAGAACATCATTATCATGGAACAAGGGAAAATCAAGGAAAAAATAAAAAATGAGAACGTTGGGATGGTTGGGCATAGGAAAGATGCATGTTTCTACGAGAAATGCATTGAAGTACGTAGCGCACTTGAAAGGCGGACCTCATGTTGAAACGGGTTGCAAAGATAGGTAAAACCTTATATGGGGTGTTAGGAATACTTCTAATATGGATGTTACTCGATCTGATCATAAAATCAGCTGTGGTTCCAGCGCCGCTTGAGACAATTTCATATTTTATCAGACACATGGATCAGGTGCTGATGCATTTGCTTTATAGTTTTTATAGAATCTTTGTGGCCATTTCAGCCTCGTTATTGATTGGAATTCCACTCGGTATGGTAATGGGGCTACTCAGATGGGGTGACTCCATACTTAGTCCAATAGTCTATTTGGCATATCCAATTCCCAAAATTGCTTTTTTACCTGTATTCATGATTTTATTCGGATTAGGGGATATATCGAAAATCGTTTTGATCTTTTCGATAATAGTCTTTCAAATCATGATCGGTGTCAGGGATGGCATCAAAGCGATTCCTCAGGAAGTCCACTTATCGTCGCAATCTCTTGGACTTAATTCATGGGACAAGATCAGACACATCATCTTCCCTAGCATATTGCCAAAGCTCTTGAGTTCGCTACGAATCAGCATAGGCATTGCAATGTCGGCACTTTTTCTTGGTGAGAATTATGCGACCACATATGGCATTGGTTACTATATCATGAACAATTGGATCATGGTGGATTACCTGGCGATGTTTGCAGGAATTGTCGGTTTGAGCATGATGGGACTGCTCATATTCAGTGGGATTGATTGGATCGAGTCCAAGTGGTGCCGCTGGACCAAGTGATTACGTAACAATTGTCACTGACTTTCACGTGAAGAAGTAATATCATCTAGTTAACAAGATGAAAGGATGTGTCCAAATGGTCGAACAAGTATTCAAATTGGCTAAAGGTAAAGAAAAAGTCATAGAGAAAGTAATCCATGATGAGAATGTACATTATAATCATATGATTTTGAATAATGGAGAGGGTCTTCCAGAACATTTTTCCAATTCAACAGTTTATATGACAGTACTTACAGGTACGCTATCTATCGGATTGGGCGACGAACCAGTCCATGTTTATGAAAGTGGCACTTTACTGAAAATTCCATTCAATGTAAAAATGAATGTCAAAAATTTACATGATGAGGTACTTGAGCTTTTAGTCATCAAGGCACCTGCACCTCAAAACTAAAAACATTAAAAAAGCAAGGTGATGGTTTTTGAATCAAATTCAAGCAAACCATCATCTTTCATTTTTTTAAGTTCTCTTGAAAGGGATGTGCGTTCAACGCCCAACTTTTCAGCGAGAGCTTTTTTTGATTCTGGGATAGTGATTGTTTTCTTCATCTGGTGCTTGGATTCGTTTTTAAGATAAATCAGTAACCGATCTCTAAGAGTCAGGTTGACATGATGCTTGATCTTTGAGCTGAGAATGAAAGTGTTTTCGGACGTCAGTTCAAGATAAGCTTTTAGGAACATAGGGTATTCGGAAAGCATTTCAAAAAGTTGGTCTTTCTTGATGGTGAGCACCTCCACCTCTGAAATGGCAATAATCATCATCGGGTAATAAGGCTGTTTTGTGAATAAAAGGTTGCCTCCGAGCAAATCACCTTTGTTGAATTCAGCGATGTTCATGACGTTCCCATCCTCAGTGATGTGTTTGATAGCAACTTTTCCAGACAAGAGGATTTCCATTTTATCACAAATGTCACCTTCAAAATGAATCACTTGATCTTTTCCGTATTTTGCTATGTGTAACTTTCCAGTGTTCAGCCATTCATGAAGAGTAGTCTGATCAAAGACGTGAAGAGGCGAGATTTTTAGTTGATTCAATATGGTTTTACTTTGCATGTTTTTCTCCTGATGTGTGACATAGGTAACACCTTTTAGTTGATTATACATATATACTGTGTACATATCAAGCATATGGAGGAGACGCTATGGATTTATTTACACTCAGTTTTTTGATTGTCGCGACTATATTGGCAGCATTTTCATTTGTAAAAAACAAAGACAAAACAATTGATGCCATGAAAAAATCAAGAGGTATGATGGGGAGTATGCTCAGTCAAATTGTTGCAATCATAATGCTTATTGGGCTTGTTCTTACGATTATTCCACCAGAACTCATTAAAACCACCTTAGGAAATGCAAATGAAAATTCAGCTGTGATCATTGCGGCTTTGGTAGGGAGTGTGACGCTTATACCTGCCTTTGTGGCATTCCCTCTTATTGGATCGCTGGTAAATGTCGGTGCGAGTATAGTACCTGCAGTGGCGTTTCTGACAACGCTTACAATGGTTGGAATTGTAACATTTCCACTCGAGAAAAGCACTTTTGGCACTAAATTCGCCATTTCAAGAAACATTCTCAGCTTCTTTTTGGCAGTGGGTATAGCACTCACCATGGGGGTGATTTTATGATGAATGCTACATCCATAGTCAAAAGAAACAAATTACTTTCATTCGTCATATTGGTTTATATTTCACTACTGATAGTGAGACCGGATATTGCGACGACAGCACTTGGAAATAGTGGCTATTACTTCAAAGAGATGATTATGGTATTACCGGTTATTTTCCTTTTGACAGTAGTGATAGAGGCATGGATTCCTAAAGAAGTCATTATGAAAGGCATCGGAAAAAAATCAGGATTCAAGGGTTATCTGTTGGCGCTTGCACTTGGTAGCGTTTCAGCGGGACCAATCTATGCTGCGTTTCCTATCGCAAAAGCACTTCTTAAAAAAGGAGCGAGTATCTCCAATGTGGTTATCATACTTAGCGCTTGGGCGGTCGTGAAAGTTCCAATGCTAGCCAATGAAGTAAAATTTTTAGGTATGGAATTCATGGTGACAAGGTGGATCCTCACTGTGCTTGCAATTTTTGTGATGGCTTTTGTCATCGGAAAGTTCATTAAAGAGGGTGAGTTGTCAACAGATGAGTCTAAAGCTTTTAAAATCGTTTCCGAAGCGTGCATCGGTTGTCATATATGTGTCAAAGCCATCCCGGAATTATTTGAGATGAAGGGGACCAAAGCGGTTACTATTGCGAGTGACAAATTGCATTCTTATCATGATAGATTATTGCACGTCACCGAAAAATGTCCATCAAAAGCCATTGTATACGAACACTAAAAAAACGCCTTCAAGCAATTTTGATTCGAAGGCGTTTGATTGTTAATTGTTATAGAATAAACTGTCAGAGGAAAATTCAGGGTCACTTGTGACTTCAATACCAAGATTTCTAAAGGTTTTCTCATTGTTTGAATTCAGTATTGTTGTAGCATGTGCCTCACAATTTCTCAGTGCGCCGAGCTTGTCTAGTGCAACCTGCGCAATTGGATTGAATGCCGCGCTTATGCTGAGTGCAATGAGTACTTCCTCGCAATCCAGTGTTGGATTAGGTGATTTGAATTTATTTTTCTTCAGATTGAGGATTGGATCAAGTATTGCAGGTGAAAGCAAGTGGATTTCATCATCAATTTTTGATAAATGCTTGATTGCATTGATTACTGCAGCAGCAGTAGAGTCCATGACAGCACCGGTTTTTCCGGTTACAAAGGTTCCGTCTTCAAGTTCTATGGCAACTACCTGGGCATAGTTCTTTTCAGGATACTTAGTTTTCAGTTCTTCGGCGTAATCACGAGCGGGTTTTACAACCGGTCTACTTGTTGATTTGAGACCGAGTTCCTCCATAATGAGTTTTGAGCGATTATATGTCTCAAGATCCAAGTGGCCTTTTTTGTATTCACAACCCGTTTTGAAATATCGTCTAATGATTTCCTGTCTGGAAGCTTCTTGGATAACTTCATCATCAATTATTCCAAAACCAATTCTATTGACGCCCATATCTGTAGGGGATTGGTACATGGATTCCGTTCCTGTGATTCGCTCAATGATTCTTTTGACAACCGGGAAGGTTTCAATATCCCTATTGTAGTTGATTGCGACTTGGTTGTAAGTCTCCAGATGGAATGGATCAACCATATTGACATCTTTCAAATCCACAGTTGCAGCTTCGTATGCAATATTGAGAGGGTGTTTTAGAGGCATGTTCCAAACCGGGAAAGTCTCAAATTTGGAATATCCGATATTTTTACCTCTTTTATTCTCATGGTAGAGTTGACTTAGACATGTGGCTAATTTTCCACTTCCAGGACCCGGTGCGGTTACTACAACAATTGGTTTGGTGGTTTCAATATATGGGTTTTTACCGTATCCTTCCTCACTGACGATTGTGTCTACGTCTGATGGATAACCTTTAGTTGAGCGGTGTTTATAGACTTTGATATTATTGTGTTCCAGTTTGTTGATAAATACTTTTGTGGCTGGTTGGTTGTCATATCTTGTGATTACAACGCTATTCACTTCAAGGTCATCATTTCTTAGATCATCTATAAGTTTCAATACGTCAATGTCATATGAGATTCCAAAATCGTTTCTCATCTTGTTACGTTCTATATCGCCAGCATAGACACAAATGATGACTTCCAATTTGTCTCTGAGTTTGTGCAATAATTTGATTTTGGCATTTTCATCAAAGCCTGGAAGTACTCTTTTTGCATGCATATCAAAAAGTAGCTTACCACCGAACTCCAGATAAAGCTTGTCAAAGTTGTTCACACGCTCCAGTATAAATTTAGATTGTTCTTCAAGATACTTTTCAGGATCAAATCCTTTTTTCATTCTAGCCTCCAAGGGTGTTTCTTATACTTTAACATGAAACCATGAGGGAGGAAAGTGAAAAAATATTCATATGAGATTCAGATAATCCTCATAGCCTTCATCAATCATATCTTTCTCTGGAATAAAACGAAGTGCGGCACTGTTGATGCAGTATCTCATTCCACCCAGTTCTTCCGGACCATCGTCAAAAACATGTCCAAGGTGACTGTCTCCAATTTGACTCCTGACTTCAATACGCCTCATGTTGAAAGTCATGTCCTCAATGAACATTATGTGTTCTTTTTGGATGGGTTTGGAGAAGCTTGGCCATCCGCAAGAGGATTCAAATTTATCTTTTGAACTAAAAAGTGGTTCCCCTGTGACGATGTCGACATAAAGCCCTTTTTCGAAAAAATTCCAATAGATATTGTCAAAAGGTCTTTCAGTCCCGCTTTTTTGTGTCACATCAAATTGAACTTCACTGAGCGTATTTTTTATGATGTTTGATGTCGGTTTTTCAAAAAAAGTTTTTTTCATAGGATCCTCCTTGTTTTGGGTATATAGATGTTGAGACTTATACCCATTTTGGAGGAAAACATGGAAAGAAAATTTATTATTCTCAGTTCAATTCTTGTGACACTTGCGCTCTATTTGATCAATCAGGTTGTTGATCCGAGTTATTTTGTGAAATCTGTAATCAAGATTGTCTTGTTTCTATCCATTCCTTATATCCATGTCAAATGGATCAAAAAGTCCACGATAAGTGAAGTCTATGGAATAAGATTCAATGGAAAAAGGCATCTTTTTTATAGCGTGCTCACTGGAATGACATCCTTTTCGACTATTGTTGTTGCTTTTTTCCTTTTGAGGGATGAATTGTCTCTGAATTCGATTGCAAGACAAATCGCAGAGGGCAATGTCCTGACACCTGCGACAATAATTGCGGTTGGACTCTATATAATTTTGTTCAATTCATTGCTGGAGGAGATATTTTTTAGAGGATTCGTATTTTTGAATCTATATGAATTGAAACACAAGAAAATGGCTTATCTATATTCCAGTATTCTATTTGGAATCTATCATATAGGTATTTTCAAAACATGGTTTAACGATCAAATCATTGCCTTGTCACTATTTGGACTTATTGGAATAGGACTGATCTTTGGTAGACTTAACACACACAATCGGAATATTCTCAACTCGTGGATTGCCCATGCTTTGGCGGATTTGGCCATAATGCTGATTGGACTTGGCATGTTTTGGAGTATTATTAATGCTTAGTGACTATGTTTTGTGGTATGTATAATAAAGAAGACGACAAAAAAATCAGGAGGCAATTATGAGCAGGATGGCACTTATTTTACCTTATAGAAAGAAGATG
This sequence comes from Bacillota bacterium, assembly GCA_033549245.1. Classification (GTDB taxonomy): domain Bacteria; phylum Bacillota; class Clostridia; order Peptostreptococcales; family Acidaminobacteraceae; genus Fusibacter_D. Next base: position 13,961 of record JAWSUW010000077.1, read on the forward strand.
GGAAATTATCAATTTTTATTGAAACGTGCATTGATCTTAAAATGGGACAAACACCCGGATGTTTCTGGTATAGCCGCATATGGTCCGGAAATGGGTATTGAAGAGACTTTGGCAGATATCATTGAAAGTGAGGCTGGTTACAAAGTGAATCCAAATGAATTTAAGAATTTGGGACTTTGTGCGACGAGCAGGGATTCGGAAATGATCTGCCAGCTTTATGCTGTAGATATGCAATACAATAAGACCAGTGATCGTGATATCCCTGAAAAGATTATTGATGAGGAAGTGGAAGGCATGTTCTGGGGCGATGATGAGATTTTGCTTGAGAGTCTCGATTCACAATTGATTGCTTGTTATGCTAAGGCTCAGTTTTTGTTGCTATAATAAGAGTGCACGCACTCTTATTATAGCAACAACGCGTGTTTACAATTTTCCGCGAAGCGGAAATATTGGGCGACGTGGTGTTACAATGTTTCGTTTCACAAAACATTGTAAGTTTCCATTGGAAACTTAAACACGCGTGTCTTAATCAAAAAACAAGAGTGCATAGCACGATAGCATTTACTTTATAGTTTCACAGTATCACAATGAAATATCAGCTTAGACGCTAATAAGTTTCCGCAGGAAACTTAACTACGCGTTGTCTTAATCATAAAACAAGAGTGCATAGCACTCTTGTTTTATGATTAAGACAAATTTAATCCATTCTTAACACACTTGAACCGGCACTATGTTAGGATATGTATAGAGGAGGTGAATCAGGTGGATAGATTTTATCTTTACGTCGCAGTGCCTGCATCAATTATTCTAGTGATCCAGACTATCATGACATTCCTTGGGATGTCAGGCGACATCGATGTGGATTTTGACGGTGATGGTGATGTTGACATTGAAGGTGGCAGTAGTGTTACACTTTTCTCTGTCAGAAATTTGGTGGCATTTTTCACATTTTTCGGATGGAGTGGACTTTGGATGCTCGAAAGTGGATTTTCTCCACTTATTGTCGCTATTATATCGGTACTCATCGGTGCAATTTTTGTGGCAATCTCCATGGGACTATTCTATCTTGTCAGTAAATTGCAACGCAGTGGGAGCCTAAGAATTCAAAATACGATTGGTCTGGTGGGCGAAGTATACATACCCATACCTCCCAATAGAGAAAAATCCGGCAAAATTATGATGTCGGTGCAAGGGGCTTTAATGGAACTTGAAGCCTACACCGATGACATCGAAATTCTAAGGTCCGGAACTCAGGTGGAAGTCGTAGGAATCATCGGCACATCCAAACTTTTAGTAACAAAACACAAAATTTAAAGGGGGAAAAACATGTTGCCTAGTAACTTATCGGGATTGATATTCACTTCATTGGCTGTTTTATTTGTATTTGGTCTAGTGATTGCGCTGTTGTCCAGATACAAAAAATGTCCGTCTGACAAGATTCTTGTCAAATACGGTTTGGTCGGTTCAAATGAAGCTGGTATGAAGAGTGCCAAAAGTATCCATGGTGGAGCCACATTTATATGGCCAGTATTCCAAGCTTATGAATACCTTGATTTGACACCGATTTCAATCGAAGTCAATCTACAGAATGCACTTTCTAAACAGAATATCCGTATTGATGTGCCTTCAAGATTTACAGTTGGAATCAGTACTGAACCTGATATCGTGCAGAATGCTGCGGAAAGATTATTGGGACTCAAACTCGGAGAGATCCAAGAGCTTGCTAAAGATATCATATTCGGTCAATTGCGTCTTGTTGTAGCGACAATGGACATCGAGGAAATCAACACCGACAGAGACAAGTTCTTGATGGAAGTTTCACATAATGTGGAATCGGAACTCCAAAAAATCGGTCTTAGACTAATCAACGTCAACATAACAGATATCAGCGATGAATCCGGTTATATCGATGCACTTGGAAAAGAAGCCGCATCCAAGGCAGTCAATGATGCGAAAATTTCAGTAGCTCAAAAAACTAGAGACGGTTCAATCGGTGAAGCTCAGGCTGTGATGGACCAGAGAGTTAAAGTTGCTGATGCCAATGCAACAGCTGTTGAAGGTGAGAACCAATCGAAAATCAAGATTGCGGAATCCGATGCAATCAGACGTGAAATGGAAGCTGTTGCAAATAAAAGAGCAGTGGCTGCAGAAAAAATTCAACATGCAAAAGCACTCGAAGAATCCTATGTTGCGGAGAAAGCAGCAGAAATCGCGCGTGCTGAACTCGAGCAAGCAACCAAAGAAGCTGACCAGATCGTTCAATCCAAAATTGATAAGCAACGTATTGAAATTGCGGCAGAAGCTGAAGCAGAACGAATCAGACGTCACGCAAGAGGTGAGGCGGATGCGATTTACTTGAAACTTGAAGCAGAGGCTCGTGGTATCAATGAGATGTTGATCAAACAAGCTGAAGGTTTCAAGGCAATAGTTGAAGCAGCTGGAACACCAGATGCTGCAATGAAACTCATGATAGTTGATAAATTACCTGAACTTGTTGAGAAGCAAGTGGAAGCGATCAAGAATATTAAAATCGATAAAATCACTGTTTGGGATAGTTTGGGAAAAGATGATGGTAAAACCAGCACTGCCAAATTTGTTTCAGGCATGATGGGATCTGTTCCACCACTTAATGAACTCTTCAACATGGCGGGCCTTGACATACCAGGTTATCTCGGAAAAAATCAAGCTACTGAAGTGGAATCAGTCGAAGACGCATTATAAGATAGAAAAAGAACATG
>JAWSUW010000078.1:0-16666 GCA_033549245.1 Bacillota bacterium
ACCAAATGAGGCACAAGACAATGAAACAGGAATCTCCCACTTCAAAAGCTATGCTTTAAGTGGTGAGAGTGTTCAATTTGATATAATGTTGTTGGAGGTGAAAAATAAATGAAAATTGAAATCGTGAGCACAAAAGATGCGAATTTACTAGCCAGACTGAACCATGATGTTCAGGAAATCCATCATGACATCGAAATTGAGACTTTTTTTCAAAAGGTTCTTGTAAATAGCAGTGTAGAGGCATACATAGCAATGGTCGATGATGTACCAGCCGGATATATTCTATTAGTTGAAAATACAACTGTTGAAAATCCATTTAAATATTCATGTACCACACTTCACATAGATCAGATCTGTGTGGAGTCAAGTTATAAGGGAAAAGGGATTGGAAAAGCTTTGGTTGATCATGCAAAGCGATATGCAATGGAAAAGCAAATCAAAAGGATTGAGATGAATTATTGGACCCAAAACCACAACTCGGGTGAATTCTTTCGAAGTCAGGGTTTTAAGAATTTCAATGAACGTCTTTTCATTGATCTAGGTGGAACTTATGAAGGGTAAATTACATCATATTGAAATCTATGTGAAAGACTTGAATGTGAGTAAGGAGTTTTGGGGTTGGCTCCTTGGTGAGCTTGGGTATAGTGTTTCTCAGCAGTGGGAGCAAGGTATAAGCTACATCTTCGACAATACATATATCGTTTTTGTTCAGGTGGAGGAAAAACATAAGGAGATTCCATACCATAGAAGCAGAGCTGGATTAAATCACCTCGCATTCCATGGGGGAAGTAGGACTTTTGTCGATGAGATTACTCAGAAGTTGAAAGATAAAGGTGTGAAAATACTATATGAGGACCAACATCCTTATGCGGGCGGTACAGGTTATTATGCTGTATATTTTGAGGACCCCGACCGAATAAAAGTTGAAATAACTGCCGAGTAAATTGAATGAGGTGAAATAAATGAAATTGGGAAAACTTATGATATTTGTGACAGACTTTGAAGTGGCAAATCCATTTGGAATCGTTCATGAAATTTGTGAGAATTTATAAGCGATATGATGCGGAGGTTTTAGTTTTGAAAACAGTAGAGTATAAGGTATTGACTCTTATTGATGTAAATTTGAAATTATTTTCAGATTTTGATCGATATCAGGAAGTCAAGAAATGCTGGCGGAAAGAAAAAGGTGAATGGATTCTAAAGGACATCTCGTTTACTGAAAAGTGGAGTATAGAAGAGTATAGATATTTAGTGACGTGTTTGCATAATACGATCTCAACCGGAGGGGCTGTTTTTGGAGCTTTTGAAGAAAACCGGCTTGTGGGATTCGCGTCTGTTGAGAATGAATTATTTGGATCTCAAAAAGAGTATCTGCAGCTTTCAAGCATTCACATCACAAATGGTAGTCGTGGGAGTGGTATCGGCCGAAAGTTGTTTGAGCTAGCATGTGAAAGCGCAAACGAATTAGGTGCGAAAAAGCTTTATATTTCGGCTCACTCATCCAAAGAGTCAAAAGCATTCTATGATGCACTTGGCTGCGTAGAAGCTGTAGAATATAATGAGAAGTTGGTTGAAATGGAACCCTATGATTGTCAACTGGAGTATTTGCTATGAGATCTGAAGAAGAAATGTTTGACTTGATTTTGGACGTAGCTAAGAAAGACCCAAATATCAGAGCAGTCTATATGAATGGATCCAGAGTCAATCCCAACGTTCCAAAAGACATATTTCAGGACTTCGATATCTGTTATGTGGTCACTGAGACCAAACCTTATATCGATGATGAAAAGTGGATCGATTGTTTTGGAGAGCGGTTGATGTTGCAAATGCCCGACAAAATGGATGCCTTAAGAGGCAGAGCTTATAATTTTAATGAGAACTATGGTTGGTTGATTCAACTGGCTGATGGCAATAGATTAGATCTACTTGTAGAATCAATCTCCTTTGCTATGAAGAATATCACTATGGACAAGCTGTGCGTAATTCTACTTGATAAAGACAATTTTTTGCCTGAAATACCGGATTCCACTGATGCAGATTATCATGTGAAAAAACCATCCCAAAATGATTACCTCTGTGACTGCAACAACTTTTGGTGGTGTCTCAATAATGTCGCTAAAGGGCTTTGGAGGGAGGAAGTACCTTACGTGATGGATATGATCAATGATCCTATAAGGATACATCTCAAAAATATTTTGTCATGGAAAATTGGTATCGATACAGACTTTTCAGTAAGTGTTGGAAAATCTGGAAAGTACATGTACAGATATTTGCCAGAAGAAATGTGGGAAAGATATTTAAGAACCTATTCGGATGGACAAGTTGACAACATTTGGGAGGCGACACTTACAATGTGTGATCTATTTGAGGAAGTGGCTATCGAAGTTGCTGATCAAATGGGGTATACATACAACCAAAATGAAGCAGATTCAAGCAGAGCGTTCTTGGAACATGTTCGCAATTTACCTAAAGATGCAACAGAAATTTTCTAAAATTAAAAAATGGAGAGGTCGACTATATGCTTTATTTATTTATGGGACAAAGCTGTACTGGAAAATCAACACTTGCGGATCAAATGAAAGCCAAGTTTGGGGCTGAGGTTTACTCTGGCAAGGATTATATGAGAATGGCCAAAAATGAGAATGAAGCGTGGAAGATTTTTTGTAAAATGCTTGAAAATGCAGCAGTTGCCACTGATCCAGAAAACATACTGATTTATGTCATTACGGAAAAGGAACATCTTGACAAGTTGACTTCACTTCATGGTATAAAAAAAGTTAAGTTCAATGCATCACTTGAAATCATCAAAGAAAGATTTGCTCAGAGAATGAGAGGAAATCTACCACTCCCAGTAGAAAAGAAGTTGGAGATTCAATATAAAGAGTGGGAAGTGGAAAAGGGAGACATAGTCATAGACACAACTGAAGATACAGACGTTGAAGTGTTGATGGATTCTATAAGGAGGTAAACATGTTAAACTGGGGCATTTACGGAGCAGGAGCAATAGCAGGGAAATTTGCTGCTGATTTTACCAAGGTTGAAGACGCAAAAATCATAGCTGCTTATGCAAGAAATGAAGAGAAAGCTAAGTTGTTTTGTGAGTCACATGTCATTGAACGAGCATATCATTTGGAGGAAGATTTTTTTAATGACACCGATATTGATGTCGTTTATGTATCCACACCTCATGCACTTCATGCTGAAGTGGTCAAAAAAGCACTAACAGCAGGGAAACATGTTCTTTGCGAAAAGCCTTTCACTCTCAATCGAGAGCAGGCCATTGAAATCTTCAAACTCGCTGATGAAAAGCAACTTTTTGTAATGGAAGCTTTATGGACTCTGTTTTTACCTACGATTACAAAGGTGTTTTCATGGGTTGAAGCAGGACGCATTGGGGAAATTAAAGCTATTGAAGCCAATTTTGGATTTATAGGCAATACTGATCCAGAGTGGCGTCTTATGAACCCAAAACTCGGTGGTGGGGCACTGCTTGATGTCGGAATTTATCCGGTATTGATGGCTAATGCGCTCAACAAAAGTGTTCCAGAGTCCATTAAAGCTCATGGTCATTTTACTAAAACCGGTGTGGATGGAACTACATTCATCACTTGTCAGTATCCAAATGGCACTATGGCATCATTGAATGCTTCCATTGAAATAGACCTCGTCAACACGTTGATCATTTATGGTAGTAAAGGGCGTATAGAAGTCCCTTCATTTTGGATGGCAGATTCTGCAACACTCATCATTGATGAAACAGTCGAAAAGTTCGAAGCAAATATTTTTGAGAAACAAGGTTATCAATATGAAGCAAAGGCGGTTTGTGAGGCTATAGAAAATGGTACAACTGCTCATCAATTTGTCAGCCATGAGTTCACCATAGAGTTAATGGAGACGCTCGATAGAATCAGACATGAAATTGGGCTTGTATATGATGTGGAATAAACCAAATGGAGGGGTTGTAATATGAGTAGTGATCACACAAAAAAAGTTTCACCATCAATGGACGCTTGGCTAAACGAGGCAAAAGCTGATCCATCGGCATTGAATGTCGGGATGTATTTGGCACATAATGGTGTTGTCAGACAAACTCCAAAAGCGAAAGTCCGTAAAGGGATAGATGATGGTTCGGTTGTTGTTGGAATGGATTTTTCTTACAGTCAGGAAAAAGTGGATGCTGCGATTGCTGAAGCAAAAGAGATGGATGGTATTTACTATGTGAGGGTTTGGCTCAATGAAGGGAAACTTGATCTTGGTGACGATATCATGTATGTTCTGATAGGTGGAGATATAAGGCCACATGTGGTGGATGCACTACAGTTCTTGGTTGAAAAAATTAAAACGGAATGTGTAATTGAAATTGAGCAAGGCGAAATGGCATGATATTTCATAAAAAAAAGAAACTGAAATATTTCGGATTAGTTTTATTGGTTGTGGCACTGGGGAGCGGTATCTTTGGTTTGGTAATATCTTATCAGATGAGTTTGATCCCCTCTATGACCTTTGAAGAAATGATGTCATATACAACTGAAGATAACGAGAAGGCCGTCATTTCCGTGGGAATCATCCAAAATGGTGAAATGAGCAGCTTTGTTTATGGCAATAATAGGACACTATTAACAAATGAAGACCCGTTATACGAAATAGGATCTATCACAAAAACCTTTACTACAGCACTTCTTTGCAAGGCAGTTGAAGATGGTAAAATTGAACTTTCTGATCCGATCAACCAATTCATGGACTCACCAGGAAATAAGTTCAGTCCTAGTATTGAGAGACTCGTCACTCATACATCTGGCTACAAGAACTATTATTTTGATAAGCAGATGGTTTTTAATGTGTTCAGCGGTCAAAAGAATGATTATTATGGCATTGGCTCTGAAGATTTGATAGAAAAAATCATTAAGGTTGATTTGGAAGATCAAGTCTATGGTTTTGAGTATTCCAATTTTGGAATTGCAGTAGTTGGAAAAGTGCTTGAAGAAATTTATGATACAGAATATACCCTTATGATGAATGAATTCATAAAATCTGAGCTAAAATTGGATCATACTTTCATCTCAAAGGGGAGTGGTGATTCTAAGGAATACTGGAACTGGAATGAAAATGATGCTTATATTCCCGCAGGCGCTATAGTTTCCAGTCTGGGAGATATGCTTACCTACTTAAATTTACATATGAATGAAGACTTGCCATATTTGTCAATTGGTCATGAAGCGCTTTTATATGTAGGTGCTACTTCAAAATCACATGAAAAAATGGGCATTAGAATCGATTCGGTAGGAATCGGGTGGATGATTGACGAAGTCAACAATCTGGTTTGGCATAATGGTGGTACTGATGAGTTCAATAGCTATATCGCTTTTGACAAAGAAAATAGAATCGGTGTCGTGATTCTATCCAATCTACCTCCAGGGTATAAAATACCGGCAACGGTGATGGGAGTGGAATTGATTACTTCATTGAGAGACAACTGATCACATATGGCACATTGGGATTTGATTTAAAGCCATATATGAATGAGACAATCAAAATAAGTTGCACTTTTGGTTCGGTCAAATTGGATACTATTCAATTAAACAATATTTGAGATTCAATCTGATTGGTTTAGGGTATCTACTCATTAACCAAAAGAGGAGGATATCATATGGCAAGTGTAGAGGTTAACCAACCCGCACCGGATTTCACATTAAATGATTTCGACGGCAAACCATTTAAACTGTCGGATTTCAAGAACGACAAGCATGTATTATTGGTCCTGAACAGAGGTTTTGTTTGACCTTTCTGCCAGAGGCATATGATGCAGTTGCATCAAGATTATGAGTCATTCATTAAAAGAGATACCATTATTGTTGCCGTAGGTCCTGAAAATGCAAAGAGTTTCAAGGACTATTGGTCAAAAAACCAACTTCCCTTTTATGGATTGCCTGATGAGAAGCTTTCAGTCTTAAAACTATATGGTCAAAAGGTCAATTTATTCAAACTTGGTAGAATGCCCGCACAGATGATTATTGATAAAGAGGGGCAGTTGCGATTTGTGCATTATGGTCATTCCATGCAAGACATTCCAGATAATAATGAACTGTTCGGATTATTGGATGAGCTATGAAACAAAAAGCAGTTTCTTTCGAAAGTATTCGGAGAGACTGTTTTTTTGTTACATTTTTACGATTTAATCAAAAATTAACTTATTATTCTGAATTATTTGTTACAATAAAAAAGAGAAAAATATGCGAGTACAATCGTTGGGGGGGTAATTTTGTGAGTATGGAATGGTATGACATGATCGCGAAAAGGAATGGTGGGTACAGAAGCAATGCAAAATATACGGTTGAAGGTGTTTCAGGAGAAACTATTTTTGAAAGAAAACTCTCCAAGATGCTTGAAAAGTATGATGAAGTATTGGATGCAGGATGTGGACATGGTGAGTTTACGCTCAAAATGAGAAGACACGCCAATCGCATCATTGGTATAGACAATTCACTAGAAATGATTAAGATTGCCAATAAACTCAAAGCAGATGTGAAAGCACAGCGTGTTGAGTTTTTACACTATAGCACCAAAGAATCGTTACCTTTCAAAGATCAGCAATTTGACCTGATCTATTCAAGAAGAGGACCGACTTCAATCATCCATCAGAATCGGATACTCAAGCCCGGTGGTGTGATCTTTGGAATCCATTCATCTAATATGGATGAACTTGAGGACAAGCTCATAGATCAAGGATTTACTGAAATTGAATTCGATGTATATGATAGTGCTTTTCTTGTTTTTCCTGACAAAGATGAATTTGCCAAATATCTTTCAGCTTCACATGGAAATCCAGATTACACTTCTCCTGAGAATAGAATGAAATTTGAAGAATTGACAGCTATGCATACAGTGGGAGATAAGATAAAATATAAAGAATGGCGTTATATATGGAAAGCAAAACGGAGGTAAATAATGGATCGATGTCCAAATTGCAAAGAGAAAAACATTAGTCTTGGCACAAAAATTATGGCGGGTCCCACTCGGACCATATTATGCACCAAATGTGGAGCGCTTTTGACAGTTCCGTGGTATTCTATGCTTTTGACTGTTATCATGATTGGATTGATCGTATGGTTTTCAAAGGCACTTACCATTGATATGTATATGCTCAGTTCGATGATCGTCATCGTAGCGTATGTATTTATAAAATATAAGTTTGTGCCACTCAAAATCAGAAAAAAACATTGAAGATTCTATACTTGACATTAAAGGAGCTCATAACATGAAAGAAACAAAACTTTACAAGAAAACCGAAGACTGTTCCATACGAATGGACATTTATTATCAGGTTCAGAATGCGCCTGTCATTGTCTATATTCATGGTGGAGCTTTGATTTTCGGATCACGCAGAGATATAACAGAAGCTCAGGTGGAATACTTCAAAACGGCTGGGTATAATGTGATATCCGTCGATTATAGATTGGCTCCGGAAACAAAACTGGACGAAATCATCAAAGATTTAAAAGATGCGATGGTTTGGATCAAAACAAGAACTTCCGAGTGGTATGATATGGATACCGAGCGAATTATTCTCATGGGAAGTTCAGCTGGTGGATATTTAAGTTTGCTTCTCGGTACAATGTCCGATGTAAAACCAATTGGTATTATTTCATTATATGGTTACGGCGATATTCTTGGTGAGTGGTATTCAACTCCGAGCCAATTCTATTTAGAGAAGAAGTTGGTGGATTTGAAAACCGCACAGCAATTTGTAGGCAAATACGGCACTACAGACGGGTCATCCGACAGATTCATGTATTATCTATATTGTCGTCAACAGGGCAACTGGGTGGAAAAAATTAGTGGATTAAATAGAGTTCAAGATATAAATGCTCTTAAAGCATTGAATCCGATCGACAATGTTGATGCAAGTTTTCCACCTACAATTTTTATTCATGGTGACAAGGACACAGATGTTCCTTATGAACAATCGGTGTTGATGCATAAACGGTTGAAATCACTAGGAGTGAAAACTGAACTTGTCACAATATCAGGAGCCGATCATGGATTTGACAAAGCGTTTGCCTCAAAAGAAGTACAAGATGTATATGATCAAGCATTAGGATTTATCAGTTCGCTTTAAAAATTTGAGTCAAATGGGAGCTAATATGGAATTTTTGTTAAGAGCAACAGTCGCAAGTGATTTGGAAGTGTTTTTTTTGAACCAACTGGATGAGGAGTCCAATCAAATGGCCGCATTTACATCTGCAGATCCTACTGATAAAAAGGCATATATTGAAAAATGGACAAGGCTTTTGAGTGATGAAACAGTCCATATGAGAACAATCATCTACAATGATGAGATTGCTGGAACTGTCGCAAAGTATGAAATGGATGGGGAATCGGAGATTACTTATTGGATAGGAAAAAGATACTGGGGCAGGGGCGTTGCATCAAAAGCTGTCGAAGCATTCTTGCGTTTAGAGAAGAGCCGTCCAATTTATGGTAGAGTAGCGTTTGACAATACAAAATCCTTACGGGTTTTAGAAAAATCCGGCTTTGTCAAAATTGGTTCTGAACTAAGCTATGCAAATGCACGTGGAACAGAAATCGAAGAATTTATTTATAGACTGAATTGAGTTTACTTAATGTAAAATCAAATTAAAAAAGGTGCGAAAAAATTAAATTTTCGCACCTTTTTTTTTATAGGAGTTAATAATTGACACTGATCAGACAAAGCGCATCAGACATTGCCTTATGACCGATATATTTCTCGTGTTTGGTAGTCAAAGCGTTTGAGATTGTATTGACGGGAAGCTGATTGAGTCCAACTTGAATAATTGTCCCTACGATTAGTCGTTCCATGTTCAGAAGAAAACCGTTTGCAGTCATTGTGAAAATGATTTCATGGTCAGTTTCTGTGATGTCCACGGATTTAATTTCTTTAATTGGATTTTTGACTTTTTTATTGGTTGTGAAAGGTGAAAAGTCCGCAACTCCAATCAATTCTTCAGCTGCTTGCTTCATTTTGGGGACATTTAACTTTTGAGCCATGACATTGACTTGTTTTCTTTCAAAAAGTGGACGATTAGGTGCATCAAGTTTCCATAGTCTATATTCATAAGTGATGCTCTCAACCAAGTACTTGCTATGGAACCTCTCATCAACGGGTTCAATACTCAGTACAATGATGTCATCGGGCAAATATTTTTCAAAATATTCGAAAAGACCTGCAGAATCCAAACTGTCATCCTTTGCATTAAAATTCACGATTTGAGCTTTCGCATGAACACCAGCATCGGTATTGACTGCTCCGATCACTTCCACGTGTTGACCATAAAGCTTCTCAAGGATCATCTCCAGTTTACCCTGAATACTTTTTTCAGGTTTATCCTTTTTAGGGGAAAAGCCCATATAATTTCTACCGTCATAGGCAATTTTCATCTTGTAGTTTTGCATAAATTTCTCCTTTGCGACTTTTGTCGATGAATGAATTATACCACATTGTCGCATATTTTTCGTTATTTGATTTTTTCTTCCAGTTCTTTTATGAGTAATTCAAGTTCATCGAGTGATTCTTTAGTTAAGTTGAATTTTTCTGTGATCTCATCCAGCAGTTCCTCGAGACTACCAGCTTCAGCACCTGTAGGCGTGTCGTCCATTTCACCAAATAGTCTCTTGAGTCCGAGTTCGAGAGTCTGTTCCATAATAAATGTATCGTTATATACCAAAATGACTCGTTTCATTTCTGGGAGTGAATCCTCATTGTCGGATATGATGTAAATCGGCTCGACGTAAAGCAGTGAATTTTCTATTGGGACTACGATGACATTTCCTCTTAGAACGCTCGAACCCTGTTGCCCCCATAGTGTGAATTGTGGGGAAATGACTGAATCCTGATCGATTCGAGACTCAATCATAATTGGACCTTGTATGGTCTTGTCTTTAGGGAATCTGTATAAGAACACTTTTCCATAGTTTGGTTCATCATTTCTTGCAACAAGTAGGGAAGTCATATTTGGCTTGCCCTTTGGTGTGTATGGAAGAATTAGAGCAAATTCTGCTTTTTCGTCAATTTTGAACATCACGTAATTGGACTGAATGGTTTGGACATCACCCATATATTTTTCGGTGGCAATATCCCAAACGTCCTCGCCATTGTAGAAGACAACCGGATTATCAACATGATATTTCATGAAAACCCTGGATTGAAGATCAAAATAATCTTGAGGGTATCTGGTGTGGGCGAGTAGGTCCACCGGAAATTCTGATTTGGGTTCAAAAAGATCCTTATATATGTTTGAATAAGTTGAAATCAGAGGATCATTCTCATCATAGATATAAAATTTGGTAGTACCATCATAAGCGTCTATGACTACTTTGACTGAATTTCGAATGTAGTTCAGAGTTTTTCCGTTAAAATTGAATGTTTGGGAATAAGGGTAAGCCATTGAAGTGGCATATGCATCTATGATCCAGTAGAGTTTCCCATCCTCACCGCTTAAAACGATATAAGGATTAGAGTCATATTCCAAAAATGGTGCTATTTCATTTACTCGATCCAGTATTTTTCTGTTGATTATGATTTTACTTTCAGAATTTATGTTGTTGGATACCAGAAGCTTCATACTTCTTTCTTTAATTGAGAACAATAATTTGTTCATTGTACCGAGCGTGATTCCAGCATCACCTGAATACATGGTCTCGACATTATCTGAGCCACTTGGATAATCAAACTCTTTTTCATCAGTGTTGACTATGATATATTTTTCAGTTTGCTCACCAAAATAAATTTCTGGACGGTTTAAAACCAAATCGGTTGTGGTGATGGGAGGTATGTTTTTAAACAACAGTTCAGGTTGACCTTCATTAGTGACACGATTCACCGGTGACATGACGATTCCATATCCATGTGTGTATTTTAGAAACTGATTGATCCAAGTCATAGCCTTGTTATCTAATTTGTATTGATCAAGTTCTCTTGCTGATATGAAAACTTGAGTATATTCACCATCAATATAATATCGATCAATATCGATATCGTAGAAGTCATAGTAGAGTCTTATGCTTTGAATTTGGTTAAAAGTCTGGTTGAGAGGTCGTTCGTCATTGATTCTTATATTACTTATGGTTTCAGTGTTTCTCTGAATTTTGTCATAATCTAGAGTTTCCTCGTATGGATATTCCACTAAATCCACCTTGTCCAAATTGTAAGCTTTTTGAGTGAACTCAATATTGTTGACGAGGTACTCCCTTTCTTTTGAAATTTCATCGGGCTCGACAACCAACTTTTGTACAAATGACGCCGTTAGACTGAAAATTATGGTTAAGGCAATTATTGCGATTGGTCCTGATGCGAAGTAGAGGAATTTTTTCTTTTTTGAAGCGAAAAACGTAGCGATTGCAGCAAGTACCGCTACAAGTGTATACGCCCTGTATGCCCAAAGAGTAACATTGATATCTGTGTAACCCGCACCAAAAGTAATCCCTCTGTCCGAATAAAGCAAGTCATAGGTTTTTAAAAAGAAATGTGCTCCTATCAGTAAGAACAATAGCATGACCAAATATTTAGTTTTGCTCAATAGACGGACAAAGAATGTTTTGTTGAGATTTCTAGATACAAATTCAGACGGACTTTCTCTTAGTGATTCGTCAGCGATTTTTATTTGATCGCTGAATATTAACTCGATAAAAGTGGTACCTATAAGGACAAAGCCCAAAAATGTTAAAAGGATTTGAATGATTTCCTTCACAAATGGCAAGATAAAGAAGTAAAAACTGATGTCCATGCCAAAAATTGGGTCTACCTTACCAAATGATTCCTGATTGACTAGTTTTAGATAATCAAACCAAATACCACCACTCACAGTAAGGGCAATCAATGCTCCAAGGGCGAGGCTTATCGGTGTTATAAATTTTTTATAATTGAAGTTTGACAGATGGTTATAAGATTTATTAAGATGTCTCAAATATACTAATAGAAAACCTCCGAAGAAAATCCAAAGAGGTATGAAAATGTATAATTTTGTCAAAATTCTCACCATAAAAACACTGCTCAAATCAATGGAGTCGAACCATAAATAGTCTGTGATGATATTGACCCCAGGTGATATTAGGATAATAAGCAACAATGGTATCGCGATGATCAATTTTATCAGTTGTTTCTTAATGCTTTTCATATGAACCTCCAATCAACATTTGACTACATCTTATATATACCCAATAATCTGAATTCTATATACTCAAGCTTTGAAAGGAGAGATGGTTTATGGCAGTTAAACATGATATTCAAACGAAGGACTTCCTAAAAGATGTTTTTATATGCTCTCTTGGTGCTTATGGCGGCCCTGAAGCTCACTTTGGTGTGTTTATCGATCAAATGGTAACAAAGAAAAAATATCTGACAGAAGAAGAAATGGTGGAGCTCGTCGCTTTGTGTAGTATTTTACCTGGACCTACAAGTACTCAAGCTATTGTCTCAATGGGATATAAGACCGGAGGACCGATGCTTGCTTTCCTGACAATGATTGTTTGGGCACTCCCGGTATTGACCGCAATGACTATTCTTTCATTTTTATATCAGTTTCTGGATATTATGGATGTTTCAAGTGATGGATTAAGATTCATCGGACCTATGGCAGTAGGATTCATCATTGTTGCAACATATAAAATTGGGAAAAAAGTCATTACTGATCGAATGACTTTGCTATTAATGATTTTTGGTGGGGTGACAACTTATTTCATAAAAGCACCCTGGATTTTTCCAGTCGTGTTGATGATCGGTGGTTTTGTGAGCGTTTTTTATTCTGCTGAAGCGGATTTGTGGAATCGAGTGAAACTTAATCCACCATGGAAATATCTGATTGCATTTTTGAGTTTGGCCATAGGTGGTGTAATTTTGACACTTGTATGGGATAATCGTTTGTTTCATATCTTTGAAAGTTTCTATAGGTTTGGTTACTTGGTGTTTGGTGGGGGTCAAGTGGTTGTTCCAGTCATGTTCAGTGAACTTGTTGAAGTACGTCAATACATGACTGCACAAGAATTTTTGACTGGTTATGGATTGGTTCAAGGATTGCCAGGTCCTATGTTCAGCTTCAGTGCTTATGCTGGAGGTATGGCTACTAGAGGTGGAAGTGTATTCTATCAGGTTTTGGGTTCAATCGTAGGCGGAATTGGTATATTTTTACCCGGACTATTATTGATCTATTTTGTTTATCCGATATGGGAAAATCTGAAGAAGATTCGAGGGATCAAGGTTTCACTCAGAGGAATAAATGCCGTAGCGGGAGGACTTATTGCAGTAGCTGCAGTCGTGTTGATGCAACGTAGTGGGTTTGCTCTTGAAAATCTGATTGTGACGCTTTCAACGATGATCCTTTTAGTCACCAAAAAAATTCCTGCTCCATTCATAGTGGTTCTTGTACTCGCAGCAGGGTTCATCATTTAGTGGCAAGAAAAAAAGCTGTAGTGTTTACAGCTTTTTATTTGGCTCTTCTATGCTTCAACAGCCTGAACATAGACTGCATTTCTACTTTTAGCTTTTGCTTTATATAGTGCATGATCGGCCACTTTTGCAAAATGGTCGAAATCAAACTTAATATCGGATGTCAAACAAGCGACTCCGAAAGTTGCTGTATAGTAGATGGATTCATAACCGCTGATTTCAATGGCGTGCCTGATTGCTTCACATCTGGATTGAATCAAATCGCAAGTCTCATCTCGCATCAGTAAAATGAACTCATCTCCGCCATATCGTCCCAAAAGATCTTCAGGTTTCAAATTGTCTTTAATGGTTTTGGTAAATCTGATGAGCATTTCATCACCGACATCATGACCATAGTCGTCATTCAATAGTTTAAAATGATCGATATCCACCATGACAAGTGCAATCACCTGATCAGAAGATTGATTATTGTCTATGATCTCTTGAGCCATACTCACTATGCTCTGTCGATTCAAGCATCCAGTCAACCCGTCGTAAGTTGCTGCATTGTACAGTTTTTCATCAGATGCCTCTTTAGAGATCAATACCACACCTGAACCGCTTATGATGAGATAGATGTACATGCCAATCATAACTAGGGAATGTCCGATGTGAGGTGTTTCAATGGTATATAGTCTGCTAAAATCAAAAGCTTCCCAAGTTCTATAATAATGCGTCAGAGCCACTAAGAGAAATGAGTACGCTATGACGGATTGAAGGTGTGATTTTTTTTCGTTTTTCAACAAGTAGACACTGGAAACTGTCAGATAAACTGCAATTGTTAGTGTTACTATTCCGATTCTCAGATTGGAAAAGTCCGGTATAATTCGAAATGTGGTTGCAAAAACCGCAAGGATCGAGCTGGATATAATAATTTTTTTATAGAGTGATGCGGTCATGTGATCACAAAATCTTATCATGGAAATCATAATGTAAGCACTACCGTAGATCATACCGATATTGCCTAAGATAGTGGATAAGGCATCAAAACTATACCAAAAATAACCTGCGCCAAAGAAAATAAATGCCATGGCAAACATGATTTGGGAGATGAAGTGCTCCCGATTGACTTTGTTCAAATGGTTTCTGTTATACGCCAACATGAAAACTACGACAGTTATGTTTCCGACCATGTTTGCGAGCATCAGTGTTTTTGTATCCATTATTTATGACCTGCCTTTGCTGAGATAATCCACTGTTGCATTAACGACTTCCGGACAAAACTGTGTACCTGAATAGGCGAGTAATTCTTCTATGGCTTGTTCAGTTGTTATCATGGATTTATATGAACGATTGGATGTCATGGCATCCAGTGCATCCGCGACCCCAATGATTCTAGCGTATAATGTGATGTGTTCCAGATCAGGAGTATGAGGATACCCTGTGAGATCAAATCTTAGATGATGCTGCTTGACTGCAAACATAATGTTGTCGGAAAGTCCTATTGGCTCAAGAATCTTTGCACCAATCAACGGATGATTTTTGATGACCTCATATTCTTCTTGAGTCAATCTTCCAGGTTTGGTCAATATAGTGTCACTTATACCGATTTTCCCAACATCATGCAAGAGTCCAGCAATCTCAATTTCTTCAATGGCATCTTTACTCAGCCCCATTTGCTTTGAAATTTTCACTGCATAGTTGGAAACTCTCATAGAATGACCTTGGGTATAGGTATCCTTTGCTTCAATAGCTGCAACGAGTGTTGTGATGATTTTGACGTAAAATTGCTTCAGATCTCTGTATAAGTTAGATTTTTCTATTGCAAAAGCAATATTGTTGGCGATGGAGGAAAGGGTCATGACATAATCCTGGTCATAACTCTCATCCGTACTGATGATTAAAACGCCTAAAGGTTTTTCATTTGCAATGAGAGGAATCGTTGTGACTGTTTCAATTTTATCTTCTTTAAGTATGGAGTTGAAGTGAAGATGATCTTTAGTAATGGCATCTAATTGTGTCACAACTGGTTCGCCGGTTTTAAATGCGATTTCTGATTCCCAGCCGATAATCGGCATAGGAGAAGTATTGACCAAATGTTTGATCTTTCCACAGACAGACTTTAAATGGAGAGATTCATCTTCGATTAGTCTAATGGTACATAATGGTACATGCATTACATTGACGATATTCTTGCAAATATCATTCAATAAACCGTCAAGGTCATTGAGTGACAAATTTGTGGTGATGGCCATGCTGAGTTCATTGATAAAATCCATTTGCTTGTTGCGTTTGTTGATTTTTCTCTGGATTTGAATTCGCTCGGTGATGTCTCTTCCCACTCCTTGTATTTCAACGACTTCATCGTTCCAAAATACTCGTTTGCTGTTCACTTCAAGTACTTTTCTGGTATTGCCATCTTTATGCAACATCCATAATTCCTCATGATCGAAATCTTGTATAGCCATTAATGCCACCACGTTTTGACAGGGACCACTTTTATAATTATGGAGTGGACACATGAACGCATAAAGTGGTCGACCAATCATTTCATCACGATTGTAGCCTAGTAGTTCCGTGACGTAGTGATTAATATAGATTATTGTACCATCAGGATCACTGATCCATACGATATCATTCATATTTTGGATCAATAAAGCGTATTTCTTTTCAGATTGCTCCAGTTGTTCAGACATTGCAAGCAACTGTTGATAGGAGGCTTCAAGTTCTTCAAAGATTTCAGGCACATTTGCTTTGTTCTCGAATTGACTTATAAGTTTGTTTTTAAATTGCGTGAAATCCATTCACAGACCTCCTCAAAATAAATATATGAATATAGTTTAACATATTTCGCTAAAAAAGCACATAAAGAAAGCGGCTCATATGAGTCGCTTATTTGTTTGCGAGGCATGTGGCCGAGCTAATGGTCTTGAAAGAAAGACCTGTCACCTAGCTAATGGGAAGACAAGCTGTAAGCAAGGGCGTTTTCGGCGACGAAAGGGTCTGAAGGAAGCTGATGGCGGTTGTTGGAACGGAACGCAAGTGAACCAAATATGGTAGATGTGATGGATAACCCTCCGAATAATGGGAACGTCCGAAAATTAGCTGAATCACATATATTAGAATGGTCGTTTTAACAACAAGCGAAGCATACTTAACCTCGGAATTACTGTACTCGAAGCTGTAGATTCTCCAACAAGGGAAACCAAGGAAGAGAAAGAGAGTGCAGTATACAGATGAAGTCGTAGTAGTGATTAATCTTGTGCC
>JAWSUW010000079.1:0-16010 GCA_033549245.1 Bacillota bacterium
GAGGCTGGTCATCTTTGCTTTTTCTAACCAATATTTTTGACTGAAATTGTATGAAATATAAGAACATTTGCCTTGAATATTCGATTTAAGGCATTTTCAACGTAAAATTAATGAAAAAAAACATAAAATATAGTGGATACTAATTGCTTTTTTATATATAATAATAAATGGAAACTGCCGTTTTAATGGTTTACTGAATTGAGTTGAAAATAATGAAATTACTTATAGATTGAGAGCGTTATTGTTTAAACTTGAATGGAGGAAAAAATTGTCTAAATTTTTAGTTAAGAAAAGTGGGCCCCTTATTGGAAGTGTAAAACTCAAGGGTGCAAAAAATTCTGTTTTAAAATTGCTTGCCGCATCCATATTGGCGGACGAGCAATGTACTATAGAAAGTGTTCCTGATCTACTGGATGTCGAAGTCATGATCACTTTGCTTGAAGCACTTGGATTGAGCGTTTCATATGACAAGGTAAATGAAACTATTGTGACTACCCCTGCTGAGAAATTACTTTGTGAAGCTCCTTATGAATTGATTCAGAAGATGAGAGCATCTTTTTTGGTCATGGGTCCTTTGCTTGCAAAAAAGGGTATTTCAAAGATCTCCATGCCTGGTGGCTGTGCCATTGGTGCAAGACCTATAGATTTACATTTGAAAGGTTTCCAAGCTCTGGGAGCTGAAGTGACACTAGGTCACGGTTATATTGAAGCCAAAGCTGAAAACGGTTTGGTGGGTTCTGAAATCTATCTCGACTTCCCAAGTGTCGGTGCCACTGAAAACATCATGATGGCAGCCACCATGGCAAAGGGACAGACATTGATTCAAAATGCCGCAAAAGAACCTGAGATCATAGACCTTGCAAACTTTTTAAATGAAATGGGAGCGAATGTTAGAGGAGCTGGTACAGATACGATTCGAATCAACGGAGTCGAGAAACTATCGGGCACAAAACATCAAACCATTCCAGATAGAATTATTGCGGCAACTTACATGGTCGCAGCAGCAATTACCAAAGGGGACATCACAATCAAAAATGTGGTTTCAAGCCACGTTAAACCTGTGACTGCAAAACTTCGTGAAATGGGAGTCACTGTAGAAGATGATGACGATGTGATCCGAGTGATCGCGACTGGTGACCTCAAAGCAGTCGACCTTACAACTTTACCGTATCCAGGTTTTCCTACGGATGCACAAGCTCAGTTCATGGTACTTTTATCGGTTTCAGAAGGCACAAGTGTCATCAACGAGACTGTTTTTGAGAATAGATTCAGACATGTTGCTGAAATCAACCGAATGGGAGCGAACATTAAAATCGAAGGTCACAGTGCTGTAATTCAAGGAGTCAAAGGACTTCAAGGCGCTCAAGTCAAGGCGACCGACCTCAGAGCTGGTGCGGCGCTTGTCCTAGCGGGACTTATTGCTGACGGTGAAACTGAAATCGATGAAATTTACCATATCGATCGAGGTTATCCTCAAATAGAGAACGATCTGTTGGCACTTGGAGCAAATATAGTAAGAATCAGTAAATAGATCAGTAGTTAAAATAATGGTAGTGGAAGGTGGACATTCATGTTTGGAGTAGGCACTGAAATCGGCATAGACCTTGGAACGGCTAGTGTGCTTGTGTATATAAAAGGAAAAGGCATTGTTCTGAGAGAGCCATCTGTCGTGGCAATAGATAAAAATACGGATCGCGTTCTCGCTGTTGGTAATGAGGCGAGAAAAATGCTTGGTAGAACTCCTGGCAACATCATTGCGATCAGACCACTTAAAGATGGTGTCATATCAGACTATGACGTCACTGAGCGTATGCTTAGATACTTCATCAATAAAACATGTGGTAGAAGAAGACTATTCAAACCTAAAATCATCATCTGTGTTCCAAGCGGTGTCACTGAAGTGGAAAAGCGTGCTGTACTCGACGCAACCATGGAAGCTGGTGGCGGAAAAACATTTTTGATTGAAGAGCCAATTGCCGCGGCAATCGGTGCAGGACTCGACATCACTAAACCAGATGGCAACATGGTCATCGACATTGGTGGTGGTACTTCCGATATAGCGGTCATTTCTCTTGGCGGCATTGTAGTGAGCACTTCAATCAAAGTCGCAGGCGACAAATTTGATGAAGCTATTATCAAATACCTTAGAAAAAAACATAACTTGTTGATTGGTGAGCGTACTGCCGAAGAACTTAAAATCAACGTCGGTACCGCATATCCTAGAACAAAATCCATAAAGATGGACTGTAGAGGAAGAGACCTTATTACAGGCCTACCAAAGAACATTTCCATTTCCAGTGAAGAAATGCTCGAAGCGCTTCAAGAAGTGGTCAACTCAGTATGTGATGCAGTGCACTTCGTACTGGAAAAAACACCACCTGAACTCGCATCGGACATCAGTTCAAGGGGTATCGTTCTCACAGGTGGCGGATCACTCCTCAATGGACTCAATAAACTCATTGAAAAAAGAACCGGCATTCCGACTTACATCGCCGATGATGCTGTCAGCTGTGTAGCCAAAGGTACGGGCATGAGCCTGGAGCATCTTGATATTCTTGAAAAGAATATGATGACTACTACTGGGAAGAAAAAGTACTACTAGGGCGCTGTGAAGCGCGCCCGGTGGTTTTTGGCTATCGCCAAGTGGTTTTTGACTGACGTCAAGTAGTTTTTGGCTGACGCCAAGTGGTTGGGAAAAGATCAAAGTCAAACGATTGGTGCTACGCACCGGAAACATAAAAGATTAAGGATTGATGCTGACGCATTGATCCTTTTTTTATGTAAAATTTTTTTCTGGTGTAAAATGTTACTTGTACTTTGTACTTTGAACTTTGAACTTCCCAACTACTGCGCTCGTACGAGCGCAAAACCACATGGTGTCAGCCAAAAACCACTAACCACTTTCAAGGTACCAATTAGTACCTGTCCCCAATTAGGACTTCATCTAGCGAACTATTGAACTAGATTAAATTATGTGGTATATTTACTACGACTAGTGACAAGACAGGTGTATATTCAATAAGAAGTTGAGGTGTGAGCAAATGGTGAATGAACTGGAAAGTAAGATTTTAAGATTGAAGCAGGAGAAGGGCGCGATGATTCTTGCCCATCATTATCAGATTGATGAAGTGAAGGCTATTGCGGATCACGTGGGGGACTCGCTTGAGATGGCGAGAATCGCGGCGGACAGCGAAGCGGATATTTTGGTGATTTGCGGCGTGAGTTTCATGGCGGAAACCGCTAAAATACTCGCGCCAATGAAGACGGTGCTTCTCCCGAATATGGGGGCCGGATGCCCGATGGCGGACATGGTGAGAGCTGATGACGTGAGGAAAGCAAAAGAGGCGGATCCGGGTCTTAAGGTGGTATGTTATGTGAATTCTTCGGCTGAGGTTAAGGCTGAAAGTGATATATGTTGTACTTCGTCGAATGCGGTGAAGGTGGTTTCGAGTATTGAGGCGGAGAGAATATTGTTTGTGCCTGATCAGAATCTTGGTGGTTATGTGAGCAAGCAATGTCCGGATCGTGATATTGCGGTCTGGAGGGGATTTTGTCCGACGCATCATCGTGTGGAATCCATTGATGTGGCCAGGACTATGGTGAAATATCCTGATGCTTATTTGATCGTCCATCCAGAGTGCCGACCAGAGGTGCTGGAGTATGCTGATTTTATTGGCAGTACTTCGCAGATTATAAAGAGATGTGGGGAGATTGAAGCTGAGACGATTGTCATTGGTACGGAAGTGGGCGTGATTTCTACAATTAGGAGAGAGAATCCTGGTAAGGAGATTGTGCTTCTTGACGATGTGATGGTATGTCCCAATATGAAGAAGACGACGCTTGAGGACGTTTACAGGGTGCTGCGCGACGGCACGAACGCGATTGAGGTTGATGAAAATATACGTGAGAAGGCTTTCGGTGCTATCGATGCCATGCTGAAAGTGAGATGATGGCGGTGGTTCGCGAGACTTATGATGTCATTATTGTCGGGGCGGGGCTGGCTGGATTGTATACGGCGCTGCAACTCGGGTCCGATTTGAAGATATTGATTTTGTCTGAAGGGGATATAACCAGGACGAACAGTTATTTGGCTCAAGGGGGGATTGCGACTGCGATCGGTGAGGCGGATGACAGTGAAAAGCATTTTGCGGACACGATGGCGTGTGGGCATTTTGTGAATGATCCGGAAGCGGTTCGGGTTTTGGTGGATGAGGCAGTCGAGAATATTAGGACGATTGAGGGGTTTGGTGTTAGGTTCGATGCGGATGAGCGGGGGTACAAGCTTGGACTGGAAGGTGCCCATGCTATGGCGAGAATACTTAGAATGGGGGATCATACTGGAAAGACTGTGCTGTCGACGCTTTATGAACGTATTATTGAGAGAGACAATATCACCCATTATGATGGTGCTTACGTTTATAGATTGATTACGGACGGTGAACGTTGCGGTGGTGTCGAGGCGCTGATTGAGAGGACTCAAAGGGTTTTCATGGCAAGGAGCGTGGTGCTGGCCACAGGTGGTGTGGGGCAACTTTTTTCGAATACGACGAATGCGATTGGTATTGAAGGCACAGGGATTGCTATGGGTATTGAAGCCGGTGTGAAGACCGCGGGGCTTACCGATTTGCAATTTCACCCGACGGGGCTTTATGGCAATGATCATTATGAGGGTAGGCATTTTTTGATTTCCGAAGCGGTAAGAGGCGAAGGAGCAATTTTGCGTGATGAGAAGCTGAACCGATTTATGGATGGCGTGCATCCAATGAAGGAGCTTGCTCCGAGAGATGTGGTTTCAAAGACGATTCATGAGGTGTTGAGGAATCAATCGCTTCCTTACGTGTATCTTGATGCGACACATCTTGATGAGAGTTTTTTTAAGGAGCGATTTCCTACGATTTATGAGTGTTGCATGAATTACGGGATCAACCCGGCGCACACTATGATTCCCGTGGTACCTTGCATGCATTATTATATGGGAGGCCTTAAGACTGACCTTGATGGCAATACGAGCCTGAGAGGTTTATATGCAGCTGGGGAGTGCTCACATACCGGTGTGCATGGCAAAAATCGATTGGCAAGCAACTCTTTGCTTGAAGCACTTGTGTTCGGTAGAAGGGCAGCCAGGGCGATTTTGAGGAGTTCTGGAAAAGCTGAGGTTTTGAAATGGATTCATCTCAGGGAGGTTCCGTATTTCAATTTGAGTTTTGAATCGTTGCAGAACTGGATGACTCGCAATATGGGTGTTGTGAAGCACTATGATGAGATTTCGGATATGAGAAAAAAGCTGGAGATGGCTTTATGGGAGCCTGTTGGGTATAGATTGCCCAACTGGGAGGACCTGAGAATCTTTCATGTGTCCGTTTTGGTGCATGAGATGCTTAAAAAAACAATTGAGGAGCGAGATGAAAATGAAGTTTGATAGAATTGAGGAAATTATTTCTGCGGCGCTTTCTGAAGATACTCAAGGTATGGATTTGACTTCTGAAAGCATTTTTGAGCCCGATTACAGGTCCACGTTTGTGCTGATCGCAAAAGAGGATGGTGTCATTGGTGGGCTTCAGGTTTTTGAAAGCGTGTTCAAAGCTATGGATCCGGTTGCCGAATTGACTTTCATGTTTGGGGATGGTGACCGAGTGAAAAATGGTGACCAGGTGGCAAAAATCTCGGGTTTGACATCGCGTTTGCTTATGGCGGAACGGACGGCGCTCAATATTTTGCAGCGTATGTCGGGCATTGCGACGGCCACCAGACTTTATGTGGAAGCAGTGGCACCTTATAAGGCGAAGATTGTGGATACGAGAAAAACAGTTCCTGGCCTTAGGATACTCGATAAAAAAGCCGTGGTCATTGGTGGTGGATACAATCATCGCATGGGACTGTATGATGCCGTGCTGATCAAGGACAATCACATTGACGCTGTCAGTGGCATATCGGAGGCGGTTAAGCGTTGCAAGTCGAAGGTATCACATATGGTCAAAATAGAAGTGGAGATCAGGTCAGTTTCTGAACTTGAGGAAGCGATTGCTGCTGGTGCTGACGTCGTTTTACTAGACAACATGAGTAATGAGGATATGGCCGAAGCGGTTAGAATTTCAGATGGTAGAGTACTTCTTGAAGCATCCGGAAATATGTCCCTCGAGCGTGTTCACGACGTGGCGAAAACGGGTGTTGATTTGATTTCTGTTGGAGCTTTGACGCATTCGGTGCGGGCATTGGATTTGAGTATGAGAGCGCTGTAGGCGCTCGGGGAAGAGCAGGGAAAGGCAGGGAAAGGCAGGGAGAGCAGGAAGAGCAGGAAGAGCAGGAAGAGCAGGAAGAGCAGGAAAAGATAAGGTCAAAAGATAAGATAAGATCAAAAGATAAGATAAGATCAAAAGATTGGATTATCTTTCTGAGTTAAAAACTGATTACACCTGAGAAGGGTTGATGCATTTGCATCGGCTCTTTTTTAGTTGGTTTTGCGCCTATACGAACGCAGTGGTTGAAACAATCAAAGTACAAGTTACAATATACACAAGAAAAAATATCACATAAAAAAGGATTAATGCGTCAGCATCAATCCTTTAAATCTTTGATCTTTCTATGTTTTCCGGTGCGAAGCACCGATTCTTTGACTTTGATCTTTCCCTGCTCTTCCTGCTCTTCCTGCATTCCCTGCACTTACTGCATTTCCCTGGTTCGTACCTTTCTTTATACTTTGAATTTCAGATATACAAAGACGCTAATAAGTTTCCTTCGCACTATATAGAACTTAGTTACATAGGCTCCTGTGTTTGCGGGCAAACACTACGTCACCCAATATTTCCGCATCGCGGAAAATTGTAACTACGCGATTTTTGCTTCGCAAAAAATTAGGTACCAAAATGTACCTGTCCCCAATCAGTACCCGGTGCGAAGCACCAATCCTTTGACTTTAATCTCTTCGCTCTTCCCGGCGCGTTCTGTGCGCCTCCCCTAACTAACTTGGTACCAGCCAAAGCGGCGAAGCCGGATTGCGCTGTCCAAAAACCAACTTGGCACCAAGCGCCACGCGCGCCAGCCAAAAACCACTCCACTTTTTTTGCAAAAAAAAGTGGAACATCATGCTTCCGCAGACATTCCCAAAATGAGGAAATTGAAATTAATAAAGGGTATGGTATTTTTAACCACCTCAAATATAACATATTCGAAGTAGCCGTGTCAACGGATTGAAGCCTGTATAGCCATAGGAATAGACAATAGTTAAAGCTCTAACAATCAAATGACAATGACTATCACTTAAGGTTAGAGATTGGTCGAAGAAATGTCAGCAGAAAGCTAAAGAAATAGTATCATTATGACGATAGAATATTTGATAGTTTTATCGGAGGTAATGAATATGATCAAAGGACTGTATGTGGCAGGGACAAACATGACCACCAACATGCACAAAATGGACGTTATTAGCAACAACCTTGCGAACGTCAATACAACGGGATTCAAAAAGGACACATTTGAAGTGGAGTCCTTTAACAATAGACTTTTTTCACGTACAAATGGCAGCAATCTACCCTTTGACGCGGCAAAGGTAAATGTCACCCAGACACAATCGGGTGAGGAGTTTATCGTGTCGACGAATACAGGGTATTTTAGAGTGAATACGCCAAACGGAGTACATTATGATACGAACTTGAAGTTCTTCAAGGACCAAGACGGTTTTTTGAGAACCATCTATAAAAATGTTGGAGGCACAATCAATTCTCTGAAAGGCAATTTGGTGCTCGGTCAAAACGGACCGATCAACGTGGGCGACGAGACGTTCGAAATCAATGAACGCGGCGTGGTCCTGGTCGGCGGTGCAGAAGTGGATGGACTTGTCACACAAGGACTTCCCAATATGATTGGTACCATGAGTGCGGGAATCAAAGGTTATACCGTCATGACCAACTACGAGCAGGGACAATTAGAGATGACCAATTCGAAATTTGATGTCGCCATCAAAGGTGACGGGTTTTTCAATATCCGTACAGATGAAGGGGACTTTTTGTCGAGAAACGGTTCATTTACAGTCAATGGATTCAGTGAACTCACGAATCTCGATGGTGGTATTGTGCTTGGACTGGATGGTCCGATAATTGTTGAGAGCGACAATTTCACGATCAATGAGTTCGGCGAG
Source organism: Bacillota bacterium (assembly GCA_033549245.1). Classification (GTDB taxonomy): domain Bacteria; phylum Bacillota; class Clostridia; order Peptostreptococcales; family Acidaminobacteraceae; genus Fusibacter_D. Next base: position 8,135 of record JAWSUW010000079.1, read on the forward strand.
GTTATTCAGGATGGAGAGATTACCGACAAACTCTCGGTTACAGCGTATACGAACGTTGGAGATCTTTACAAAGTGGGAACGGCTTATTACAAGGTAGTTGAGGAAATGACAGGCGAAGAAGTGGAATTCACTGGGGAAATCGTTCAGGGGTTCGTGGAAAGATCCAATACGGATTCCATCACCGAGATGATCAGCCTTATTGAAATGAACAGAAATTACGAGACGAGTCAAAAAGTCATCACAACCATAGACGAAATGATCGGTAAAGCGGTCACTGAACTAGGAAGAGTGTAGGAGGCATATTATGAAAGCAATGTGGTCGGCAGCATCCGGTATGAAGAATCTGCAACTTAAAATCGATACGATCTCCAACAATCTTGCAAATGTGAACACCATCGGTTTCAAGAATCAACGTGTGGAGTTCAAAGATATTATGTACGAGCGTTTATTTACATCCGACAAGCTTCAGGATGAAGGCCGCCCGGTACCTATTGAAATCGGACATGGTGTCATGGTTTCAGCGACGCTGAGAAGTTTTGCGACAGGCAACTTGCAACAAACAGAGGGGAAATTTGACTTTGCCATCAATGGCGGACATTTTTTCAAAATCGTAGACAACATGGGCAATGAGAGATATACCAAAGACGGTAGCTTCAAGATCGCCGCCACTGCAGAAGGCGCACAGCTCGTGACATCGGACGGCTATTTCGTGCAAGGCACGGACGGAAATATCATCCTTGGTCCGGACGTCAGTGATTTTGCAGTCGACTCTGAGGGCATCATGACAGTGAAACGAAACGGCGAGGAAGAATACGAGGAACTCGGACAGATGTCCCTTGTGAAGTTCATCAACTCCGCTGGCCTCGAAGCGGTGGGTAAAAACCTGTTCAAGGAAACCGTCGCATCGGGAGTTCCGATCGAGGGACTTGAAGAAGGTGACACCACAGAAGTGTGGCAAGGATTCATTGAAAACAGCAACGTGCAGATCGTAGATGAAATGATCAATCTCATCACAGCGGAACGTGCTTATGAGATCAACTCGAAATCCATTCAGACTGCGGATCGTATGCTTGAAATCGCAAACAATCTCAAAAGATAAGCAATAACTGAAAGAAGGTAAACTTATGAAAATTGACAGCCTTTCCATGATGGACAGCTATCAGCCGGTGGCAAACGATCAAAAGCAGACCGTTGAGACCGATGCTTTTAAGGATCTGCTTGCAAAAGCGGCGGAAGAAAAGGACCTTGAGGGTCTGAAAAAAGCCTGCATGGAATTTGAGACTTATTTCATAAACACGTTATTCAAAGAGATGAGAAGTTCTTCAGAGGGTACGGGACTGATAGAAAAAAGTCAAGCCAGGAGCATGTTTGAAGGTATGCTCGATGAAGAAATGTCAAAAAAAATGAGTGAAGCTGGCGGTATCGGTCTTGCGGATATGCTTTTCAAGAACTTACAAAAGGCTTATGAAGCAGATCAGGAAACCCCTGCATTCGATATCAAAGGATAATAAATCAATATGGACACCACACTTCCGGCAATCTGGAGGTTGTGGTGTTTTGCTATGTGTTTGTCAGACGTAAATTATGGTATAAAGATACATGTGAAGTAGAGTTCAGGAGGACGATATGAGAGGATTAGCACTTGAAGGGGGAGGTGCCCGAGGCGCATTCCAGGTTGGAGCGATCAAGGCACTATATGAAATGGGATATGAATTTGACGCAGTGACTGGAACATCCATTGGGTCCATCAATGGTGCACTCATTGCCATAGGGGATATAGAACATTTGGAGGAAATCTGGGAAGGCGCTGATATGGCTCACATGGTCAATGGGGATGCCGAACTGATCAAGGAGCTTGTAAAGTTTGAGTTTAAATCGGACATCAACAAATTGAGACAACTCATTGTAGATACCATAAAACAGGGTGGATTGGATGTGACACCTTTCAGGGAGAGCCTGAGAAGAGACGTGGATGAGGCGAAGCTCAGGGCTTCAAAGATAGATTTTGGCCTGGTCACATTGTCGCTTACGGATCTAAAGCCCATAGAAGTGTTCATAAAGGATATTCCAGAAGGGAAATTACACGATTATATTTTGGCTTCCGCGAATTATCCCGCATTCAAAAACGAAAAGTTCGACAACAAGAAAATGCTCGACGGCGCTTTTTTCGATAATCTTCCAGTCAATATGCTCATTGAACGCGGTTGTGATGAGATTGTTGCCATTAGGCTCAATAGTTTGGGACGAATCAGGAAAGTGCCAAAGGAAACCGATGTGAAAATCATCATGATTGAACCATCGGAGGATCTTGGAAAGGTTTTGGATGTGGATCAGGTAAGAGCCAAGCACAACATCAAACTCGGTTATTACGATACCATGCGAGTTCTCAAGAAACTTAAAGGCAACCTCTACTACATTGACGAGGTTCCAAATGAAGAGGAAGTTCTAGCAAATCTTTTAAAATTGCCTAAAGAAGCATTGATTCGGATCAAGAAGCTGATTGGAAGTGAAAAACCGGTACGTCGCATGGTCTTTGAGGAACTGCTCCCTATGATTGCTGAGTTCGTCAAAGCAAACAAGGAATACACCTACTCGGAACTCATGCTCAATTATTACGAGCAAATTGCGGAACAACTCCAAATCGACAGATTCCAGATTCTGACTTTCAAAGCGTTTGTGGCGCAGATCAACGAGAAACTCAAATCGGATTCACTGAAGGAATTTTCCTCACTGGACGATTTGTCGAAGAATCTCATGAACCTGCTTCCTACAAAAGGCTACGCACTTTTGCCGCACAAGACGAAAAGCCATCTTTTGGTCCAAATATTTTACATTCTCTTTCAAAATGGATTCTGGGCAGAGACTACAGAAAACGTTCAGAATATGGTATAATTTTTTCTAATACATCATTACGGAAGAATGAAAGGAGCAAACAATGAAAGCACACGAACTATATCAAGAATGGCTGGAAAATCCTTACTTCGATGAGGCATTCAAAAATGAGCTCAAAGCCATTGAGGACAATCCTGTTGAAATAGAAGAACGTTTTTACAAAGACCTCGAGTTCGGCACAGCCGGAATGCGAGGCATCATTGGCGCGGGCAGAAATCGCATCAACCCATACGTCGTCAGAAAAGCCACTCAAGGGTTCGCCAACTTCCTGATTGAAAGAGACGAGCAGACTCTGAAAGGTGAGTTCGAACGCTCTGTGGTCATCGCCTATGACTCAAGAAGAATGTCTGAAGAATTTGCCATGGAAACGGCACTTGTCATGGCGGCAAACGGCATCAAGGCCTATGTTTTCGAATCAGTAAGAACCACACCTGAACTGTCTTTCGCAGTGAGATATCTCGGAGCTATTGGCGGTGTTGTCATTACGGCAAGCCACAATCCACCTGAATACAATGGTTACAAAGTCTACGACGAGACCGGATGCCAACTCGTGCCTCATTTGGCGGATGCTCTTGTGGACCACGTCATGGACGTCAAATCCTTTGATGAAGTCAAAGTCATGGACAAAAAAGATGCCCTCGAAGCAGGTCTCCTCAGCATCATTGGAGAGCTCGTCGACAATCCATACGTCGAAATGGTCAAGGAAGTATCTCCTAGACCAGAACTGCTGAATGCATCTGAACTCAAAGTCGTTTACACGCCACTCCACGGAACTGGCGGACCGATCATTTCCAGAGTGCTCAAAGAAATGGCATTTTCAGGCTTGATCACCGTCACCGAGCAAATGGAACCGGACGGCGAATTCCCGACATGCAAAAATCCAAACCCTGAAAACAAAGACGCTTTCGAAGTCGCACTCACCTACGCGGAAAAATACGATGCGGACCTCGTCATCGCCACCGACCCGGATTGCGACAGAATCGGACTCCTCGTCAAGGAAGCGGGCGGCTATAAGATACTCAACGGCAACCAGATCGGTAGCCTTTTCATGGAATACATCCTCTCTTCAAGAGAAGATTTGTCAAAGGACCACTACGTGGTCAACACCGTAGTGTCATCGGATCTTGCAAGGGCTCAGGCCGCTCACTTTGGCGTGACTCTGAGACAGACCCTCACAGGCTTCAAATTCATCGGCGAGCAGATTGAAGGCGATCCGGAACATTTCGTCATGGGCTATGAGGAAAGCTTCGGCTATCTCTTCGCACCACATGTGCGTGACAAAGATGCCGTCATGGGCACATTCGTCGCCATTGAAATGGCTGAATACTACAAAAGAAACGGTCTTTCACTCAGTGAAGTGCTTGATAGCATCTTCAAACGCCATGGCTTCTTTATAGAAGAAACGATAGCAAAAAGCTTCGAGGGTAAAGATGGACAAACGGTCATGATGAACATCATGGAGACGTTCAGAAAAGACTCCGCGTCGCTACTCACTTATGATAGAAAAATCGATTATCTCCACGATGAGACCGGTCTTCCGAAAGCGGACGTCCTTAAGTTCTACCTGGATGACCAATCTTGGATGGTCCTTCGACCATCGGGTACGGAACCAAAACTCAAGGTCTATTTCTCCATCAGTGGGGAAAATGAAAAGGCAACTCTTGAGAAGCTGGAAAATTATAAGAAGACAATCGTCGAGAAGGTGCTCGCTTAATGGGAAAATCACCATTCGATAAAATCCAATATCCAAAACTTGAATTTGTAAAAGCTAAGGCCACGAACACGAGACTCATGGGTGTCGTGGGTGTGATCGCCCACTGGCTCGATCCAGCCGGGCGTGAAGTGGTCCAAATCTATCATTTGGATTTTGAAAGTTACGGCATTGATGGATTCTATCATCTCATAGAACCGAACATGGAAGAGCTGGAGACTTTGGTACTGGGTATCACTGGCGGCCTCGGCGGCAGCTTCATCGAAATCGGTCTTGAAGAATTCATTTTCCTCATTAAATCGTCATACATCGTGGACGAAGGGTGCCTGGATGCGCTCGTGGATTTCGAGATGTTCGAGGAGCAATTTGATTCGCTTTATGTCGACCTGTCGGTCGAGGACGAAATCAGGCTATACGAGAAGCTGACCCCGGAGATTGTGTCAAACGAGCAGGCCATCCATTATTTTGTCATGCGCTACATCGGATGCGATTATCCGTCGGCCATGATGCTGTGGAAGGATGGGAAAATCGACCCGGATTTCGAGCTGCTGGACATGCCGCACACGCTAATCAAAAACTTTTGTGTGCACCTCGGGCAGGAATCGGGTATAGACCAGTATAAGGTCGAAGCGCTCGTCGACTACGAGACCAGGTACAAACTGATGATCATTCATGTGGATGTGGAACCAGGTACTCATAAGATCGTTCGTGCGAACTGCGCGGAGGAGATGGTGATCAGCAGCATTGAGGCGGCGTTCAATCTCAGCAAGCCGGAATATATGATGGTGATGCATGTTCAGGATTCGTTTTTTGAAAGACGTTTTTCGAAGAACAATCCGGAGATGATGAAACAAAGTTACCCTCAGGGGCAGCTTTATATCGAGTTCAATCCGAACAATGACCATGTGAAGGAAAATCCCTATTTTCTCAACGGTGACATTTATGCGCTGTATTTCTTCGGATATGACGGGCAGCTCATCGTGTGCACCATGCACGCTGAGAATTTAGAGGAGATCGACAAAATGCTCGAAGAGAATCAAGCCTATGAAGAAAGTTTGGGCTTCATTTGTGAACTGAAAACGGACGAACCCGTTCTATTCAGCTTCGTCAACAGCAGCTATGACAATATTTTCGACTACCTGGCAACAACTTGAAAAAAAATTAATAAATTTAGGGTTGCATGTAAGGAAGCGTTGTGCTATTATTAGCAAGTAAATTTTATAAAGTAATCCTTATCAAGAGAGATGGAGGGAATAGGCCCTATGAAGTCCAGCAACCGGCGTGCGCACGGTGCTAAATCCTACAGATGCTATGGAGATCTGGAAGATGGGGTTTGAGTCTATTAGGCCTCTTCTTGTGAAGGGGCTTTCTATATGCCAAAAAGTTCATCGAAAATAAAGGATTATCAACCACAATCAATCAGGAGGTGTTTTTAAAAATGGCAAGAAAAAGATTATTTACATCGGAATCTGTAACTGAAGGACATCCGGACAAAGTATGTGACCAAATTTCGGACGCAATTTTGGATGCAATTTTTACTGAGGACCCTAACGCAAGAGTAGCTTGCGAGACGTCTGTAACCACTGGTCTAGTTCTAGTGGCTGGTGAGATCACGACGGACTGTTACGTTGACATTCAAGGCATCGTAAGAAAAACAGTAAAAGAAATCGGATACACAAGAGCAAAATTCGGCTTTGACGGCGACACTTGCGGTGTACTCGTAGCGATTGACAAACAATCAGACGACATCGCTATGGGCGTCAACAATGCGCTCGAGAGCAAAGAAGGCACTATGCACGACGAAGTAGAAGCAGTCGGTGCCGGTGACCAAGGCATCATGTTCGGTTTCGCATGTGACGAGACTCCAGAACTTATGCCACTTCCAATCTCTCTCGCTCACAAACTCGCAAGAAGACTTGCTGAAGTGAGAAAAGACGAAACTTTAAAATATTTGAGACCAGACGGTAAAACACAAGTGACTGTGGAGTACGGTGAAGACGGTCGTCCAGAAAGAGTGGACACAATCCTTATCTCGACTCAACACAGCCCAAGAGTGACCAGAGAGCAAATCGAAGCTGATTTGATCGAGCACGTCATCAAGCCGGTTGTTCCAGCTGAACTTTTAATCAACACTCGTTACCTCGTCAACCCGACTGGCCGTTTCGTAATCGGTGGTCCTCAAGGAGATGCTGGCGTTACTGGTAGAAAAATCATCGTTGATACTTACGGTGGATACTCAAGACACGGCGGCGGAGCGTTCTCGGGCAAAGACCCAACAAAAGTTGACCGTTCTGCTGCATACGCTGCGCGCTACGTTGCTAAAAACGTTGTTGCTGCTGGCCTTGCTGAGAAATGTGAACTCGAACTCGCTTACGCGATCGGTGTTGCTTACCCAGTATCCATCATGGTAGAAACTTTCGGTACGAACAAAGTCTCTGAAGAAATCATTGAAGACCTCATCAAGAAGCACTTCGACCTTAGACCAGGCGCAATCATTCGTGACCTTGGCCTAAGACGTCCAATCTACAGACAAACTGCTGCTTATGGGCATTTTGGTAGAACGGATATTGACTTGCCTTGGGAGAAGACGGACAAAGCGGATACCTTGAGAGCAGAGGCATTTGGTAAGTAGTTCTTCGGATTTTCACCACACGCGTTTCAGCGCGTGTAGTGAAGTAGTTTTTGGCTACGCCAAGTCTGTTTTGCGCTCTTCGAGCGCAGTAGTTAGGAAAAGATAAGTTCATTTAGAAACAGATACGGCGGCGCATTAGTGCCTAATGCTTCGAGTGGTTTTTCACCACACGCGTTTCAGCGCGTGCAGTGAAGTAGTTTTTGGCTACGCCAAGTTGGTTTTGCACTCTACGAGCGCAGTAGTTAGGAAAAAAATAAATACAATTGGGGACAGGTGCGGCGGCGCATTAGTGCCTAATGCTTCGAGTGGTTTTTCACCACACGCGTTTCAGCGCGCGTAGTGAAGTAGTTTTTGGCTACGCCAAGTCTGTTTTGCACTCTAGCGAGCGCAGTGGTTAGGAAAAGATAAATACAATTGGGGACAGGTGCTTTTGGGTACCTGTTCTTTTTTTGTGCAAAAGCGTGAGCCTTCGTTCAAGATTACTTGTACTTAATCGTTTTGATCTTCTCGGCGCGCACTTTGCGCCAATCATTTCCCAACTACTTGGCGCAGCCAAAAACCACTGTGCTCGTAAGAGCACAATACTACTGCGCCTTGCGGATGCAAAATCAACTACTCTGCCACAGGTACCAAAATGGACC